>NZ_JARAMO010000219.1:0-4946 GCF_028807275.1 Mameliella sp. AT18 | reverse complement strand
TGGTGGACCACTTTCAGGGGGCTACTCCAGAACCTCATGGAGACCCCGCTGACCAAGACCAACATGGACCTGTCCGAGCTTTTGCAAAAGCACGATCAGGGTGATTTCCTCGGCAGTATTGCCGGGGCCGTCCTTCAACTTCTGATGGAGGCCGATGTCGAGGGCCTGATCGGTGCCGGAAGGCGCGAGCGCACGACCTGGCGCAACGAGTATAGGGATCGCGCCCTCGATACCCGGCTGGGAACGCTGAACCGGCGGGTGCCGAAGCTCCGCCAGGGGAACTGCTTCCCGGGCTTCCTCGAGGCGCGCAAGACTTCACAGCAGGCATTGGTGGCGGTGATCCGGGAAGCATGGACTAGCGGCGTCTCCACGCGCCGCGTCGATGACTTGGTGCAGGCCATGGGGCTAAGCGGCATCTCGAAGAGCACCGTGTCGAAGCGTTGCAAGGACATTGACGAGCGGGTCGGTGAGTTCCTGAACTGGCCGCTCACCGGCGACTGGCCCTATGTCTGGGTCGACGCCACCTATCTCAAGCAGCGTCAGGGTGGACGCATCGTCTCGGTTTCAGCCACAGACCGATATCCGCGTCAGGAACCGGTCCCGATCCCGGTAAAAGCATTCATCGACCAAGAAGGACGCACTTGAACCTTCCCATCGCGATCGCAGAACCAAAGCTACCATTGCCACAGTCCCGGAATGTGTCGATGCAGTCCTGTCGCGAGGCCCGCAGTCGTCGGATGCCGATGTTCTGATGGTTGGTCTCAATGACGATGGTCAAAGCGTGAGTCAGGATCATAATTTACATGTCGCCGTGATCACCGACGCGACACGCTTCGACGCATTTCCCGATTGCATTGGACGAGGAGGCGAAATCTTGGCGGAAGAAGGCGGCGAAACAGCCCTTTGTGACGGTGACCCTGTCGACCGGTCTCGCATTCACGGCGAAATCGCAAACCGTGTCACTTCTTTTCTTGGAAAATAGGCAGTGGGTGTTGTTCCGTCTATCTGGGCGCAATGCAGTCACCGCTGCTTTTTCTCGATGAATTCTGCCACCACACGCTTGTTTTCCTCGTCGATCATCGTTTCGCCGTCCGTCACCAGATCGGCTAGGGTCTGCGCCCTGAGCACATCGCGCCAGACCGCTTCGGCCGCGATCATGCGGGTCTTGATGAAGCAATCGGTCTTGTAGGCACAGGGGTCTTTGGTCTTGCCTGGTCCGCGGCGGCGAATTTCCCGGCACACGAAGGCCGGACTGCCTCCGTCGATCGCCTCGACGATGTCGAGCAAGGTGATGCGTTCGGGCGCACGCGACAGACGATAACCGCCGCGTGGTCCGGGAACCGCATCGACGACGCCCGCTGCAGCGAGGCTTCGAAGGTGTTTCAGCAGGTATGTCTCGGAAACGCCGTGCAGTTCGGCAAGGGATTTTCCCGGCAGAACCCGGCCCTCGTCCAACCCCGTCAACACCAGCGCGCAGTGCAGCGCAGCCTCGACCCCGTCGCTCATTCGTCGCATTCGTCCTCCCGGAGGTTGCGGTCAATCCAATCATGGATATAAACTATCCATGACCTTATTCAACCTGATAACGGGAGCCTGACATGCAGCCGCGCATGAACATCCAGAAACTTACCCCCGATCTCTTCAAGCCGGTCCTCGCGCTTGATGGCGCGGTCAAGGCCTCCGGGCTCGACACGGAGCTCCTCCATCTGGTGAAGATCCGCGCCTCACAGATCAATGGCTGCGCCTATTGCGTGGACATGCATGTCAAGGAGTCTTTGACCGATGGCATGAATGCCCAAAAGCTACACCTCGTCGCGACCTGGCGGGAGTCGCCGTTCTTCAATTCACGCGAGCGGGCTGCTTTGGAATGGACTGAAAGCGTTACGCTGATCGCGGATACGGGTGCTCAGGACACGTCATATGAAGTCGTGCGCGTCGAGTTTTCCGAAGCCGAGATTGCGCGTCTGACCGTCGCAATCGGCACGATCAACCTGCTGAACCGAATTGCGGTCAGCTCGCGAACGCAACATCCCGTTCAGCAGCGGAAAAGTAGCGCTGCCTGAGCGCGTCCATAGGGACGGGGACAAGCCCAAGGCTCATATACCGCGTATTATCCGTCCCCGTTAGCATCGATGCAAGCGCAGCGGCTTGCTGTCGTCGCGCAAGATCACGGCCTTGGCCTCGAGGTCGAGTTGCGCAGCCTTGAGCCACCAGCCGGCCTTGGCTCCGCCGGGAAACAGAGTTTCGGGGAGTAGCGGCAGCAGCTTTTCCTTAGCTTCGGCGACCGTCAGGCCCGGCTGCTCATCGGGCAGAACAGCTAGAAGCGCATCCCGCATAGCTTCGTATTTCGTCCGATCGACCCGGTGCATCCGACCCGGCGACATGATGTTTTCGACTTCGATTTTGTCGTCCTCACGCGACATGCATCTCTCCTTCCACGTAGTCGACCTTTGGCGTTCGGAACCCCATCGCGGCCCAGGCGCCAATCAGCCGGGCAAAGAACCGCAAATTATGAGTCTTGAGGTTGGGCACGCCGTCCCGCAGCGTGACGCCTGCCGGAGCATCGCGGGTCATCGTTCTCAAGTCCAACGGCGGTAATGCATCGGCGGGCCACAGATGGCCATATACACTCAGCCAATGGCCTTTAGTGAAATCGAGGAACATCGGCGTGTTGCAGCAAGTGGCCACCACTCGCCGGGTCTTGCTGTCCGGCATCAGCCGATGCTCGCGCAAGAACTCCCGGCCTCGTGGACAGTGAACCCGATCTTTCCGGAACACTACGAAGCGCGTCGCCTTGTTCTCATCCAGTATGGGCCGCGCATTGGGTAAGGTCTCGAAGATCGCCCCGGCCTGCTGGCAATCGGAACAGAGGCACTCGCTACTTAGGATCGGCAGGCGTTCAATACGCAGGCCCACCTTTCCGCAGGTGCATGTCAATTCGGTCTTGGTTGTCATCACACAGGCTCCCGTGTTGAACTTTGAATTAGACTTGACCGTCCAGTTTGATTTGTCAAGAAGTGCTGCTATGCTTCCGGCGATACGATGCAGGGAGCCACGACATGACCAACGGTGCCAAAACCCGCAGACGACGCAGCCGCCAGACGATTCTGGCAGCGGCCGAGACAGTATTTCTGAAGAAGGGGTTTATCGGCGCCAGCATGGACGAGGTGGCCGAACAGGCCGGGATGTCCAAGCAGACGGTCTATGCCCATTTCAACTCCAAGGAGGCGCTGTTTCGGGAGGTCGTCATCGCCATGACTGGCGGCGCGGCTGAGGCGTTACGCGAGGATAGCGATGAACTGCTGGGCGACCGGCTCGTTGGCGACTTCCTAATGGAGGTCGCGACAGACCAGCTTGCCGTCGTGCTCACTCCGAGGCTGATGCAATTGCGTCGCATGGTCATTGGTGAGGTCGAGCGCTTCCCCGACCTGGGCGTGGCGCTTTACGAAAACGGCCCGGGGAAATCCATCGCAAGGCTCGCCCAGGCTTTCGCGCATTACACGTGCATGGGACAGTTGCAGACACCCGATCCGCAGCAAGCGGCGTCCTTTTTCAATTGGATCCTGATGGGGACACCTACGAATGCCGCAATGCTGTTGGGTGACGCTGCCCTTCCCGGGCGTGAGGAAAGATACCGGCACGCAAGGGAGAGTGTCAGGATATTCCTGTGCGCCTACGGCACGCAGCACATCGCGGAAGGAGGGGCAAAAGAATGACTCGAGCAGAACCGGACGACGCAAGGCTTCTCCACGGACAACCCGTCCATGCGAATGCCGTGAAGCTGGCCGAAAGCGCCGGCATCACCCTCGCCACGCAAAGCTTCGGTCGGCCGAGCGACCCGGCTATTCTGCTGGTCATGGGAGCCACAACTTCGATGCTGGGCTGGCCCGACGAGTTCTGTGCCGATCTGGCGAAGCGCGAGTTTTTCGTCATCCGCTTCGATCACCGCGATACTGGGGAATCCACGACCGTGCCCCCAGGGCAGGCGGCGTATTCGGTGGAGGACATGGCAGGCGATGTGATCGCCGTTATGGATGCCTACAGTCTTGTACGGGCGCATCTGGCGGGTATGTCTCTTGGTGGGATGATTTCACAGATGGTTGCCCTGCTAGACCCCGAACGCTTGGCCTCGCTGACACTGCTGGCGTCCGAGCCGCTGGGCTGGGACGGGCCGCCCCTGCCGCATCTCGAACCGGCCTTCCTGGAACACTTCGCAAGCCTGGGCGCGCTTGACTGGTCGGACCGCGACGCCGTCATCCGCTTTCTGCTGCGCAGCGAGGAGCTTTGCGCCGGCTCGGCCCATGCCTTGGATGTGCAGCGGCACCGGAGCCGGATCGAAGCTGTTCTCGCACGCACGACCAGCCCCGCAAGCATGTTCAACCACGGCGCTGTGACCGCCCGCGAGGACTGGATCGGGCGTTTCCGCGAAATCGCCTGTCCGGTGCTCGTGCTCCACGGGCAGGACGACCCCATCCTCCCGATCGAGAACGGCAAGGCCCTTGCCGCAGGCATCACGGGCGCCGAATTGATAGTGATCCCCGGCCTCGGACATGAGCTGCCGCTTCCGGTCCTGCCGCTCATCGCGAACCGCATGGCGACTCATGTACAGCGGTCCGAGCGATAGGCGGACGACGAAAGCATTGTTTTCCTGACCGACCTGGCGAACGTCATCACTCGTACGCCATGGTCGCGGCAAGAACCCTGCGGTTTCAAACTGCGTTGCTGCCTTGCGGCTTATGCTGGCGCAGAAATCCTTCGCGTTTACAACGTAGGTGTCAATCGGCAGGCAATCTTGGCTCTGACTCAAAGTTGATGCACCTTTTCACCTATGATGCCGCGACAAGCCGAACCTTGAGCAGGTCGGTATTCGCGCGACCATACACCTGGCGTTTCAGCGTCTTCAGGCGATTGATCTGGGTTAGTGTCCTAGGACGTGGTGTAATTTC
>NZ_JARAMO010000218.1:0-4674 GCF_028807275.1 Mameliella sp. AT18 | reverse complement strand
CCCCCGTCCCGGACCTGATCCGGGACCTCCCGGGACAGCGGAACAGGCTCCACCACCCGCCCCGAATAGCCGCCATTGAAATCCGCAAACCCCGGCGCCTGGGCGGCGTAGCTCGACTGGCGCGCGCCCATCGAGGGCCGATCCATCTGGTAGACGCGCGGCCCCGAAGGTTCGGGCCGCATCGCGCCCAGTGTCGCCCCCGCCACCGTGGTCGAGGCCCGGTGGCCCGCCTCGGCCAGCGCGTGCCGCAGGCCAGAGACGATCAGCCCGCGCACCACGCCCGGCTCGCGGAACCGCACCTCGGATTTGGCCGGGTGCACGTTCACGTCGACACGGTGTGGATCGCAGTCCACGAACAGCGCCACCGCCGGGTGCCGGTCCCGCGACAGGAAGTCCTGGTAGGCGCCGCGCAGGGCGCCGATCAGCATCTTGTCCCGCACCGGGCGGCCGTTGACGAACAGGAACTGCGCCACGGCAGAGCCGCGCGAATAGGTGGGCAGCGCCGCGTAGCCGGTCAGCCGCACCTCTTCGCGGTCGGCATCGATGGGCAGGGCGTTCTCGATGAACTCCTGCCCCATGATGCGGCCCAATCGCCCGCGCAGCGCATCGAAGAGGTCGCCGGTTTCCGGGTCGACCCGGAATGTCACCCGCTCCTGCCCGCCGCTCACGTCGCGCAGGGTAAATCCCACCGAGGGTTCCGCCATCGCCAGCCGTTTCACCGTGTCGGAAATGGCCATGACCTCGGCCCGGTCCGAGCGCAGGAATTTCAGCCGCGCGGGCGTGGCATAAAAGAGGTCGCGCAGGGACACCACCGTCCCGGCGTTCAGCGCACAGGGTTTCACCGCCCCCGACACGCCGCCGGCCACGGTGATCTCGGCCCCCTCGGCGCCCTGCGTGCGGCTCTGCACCGTGAGCCGGCCTACCGCCCCAAGCGAGGGCAGCGCCTCACCGCGGAAGCCGAAGGAATGGATGTTCAGCAGGTCGCTGCCGTCGATCTTTGACGTCGCGTGCCGCGACAGGGCCAGCGGGAGGTCCTCGGGGGTCATGCCGCAGCCGTCGTCGCTCACCCGGATCAGGGTCTTGCCGCCGTCCGCGATGTCGATGCGCACCCTGCGCGCCCCGGCGTCGATGGCGTTCTCGACCAGTTCCTTGACCGCCGAAGCAGGCCGTTCGACCACTTCGCCAGCGGCGATGCGGTTGATGGCGGCCTCGTCCAGCTGTCGGATGAGCGGGCGGATATTGCGGTCCTGCGTATTCATCCCACAAGACTTAGCAGGTCATCCGCGATTCTGAAATGGGGACGGCGCGCATGGTAACGCGAAAACCTGCTCACGAAATACGACATTAGTCGGGTAATAATTGATCGTGTTAGCGCCTTGCTCGTGAAAGATAATTGCTTTAATAAATACGATACACAAACCAAAGGAGGCAGTTGTGCCAGTTCCCCTGATCACCTTCGAAACCATTTCCGCCCTCTATGGCGAAACTTTCGCCAAGACCTTCTTCCGCCCCGTATCGGCGATCAAGAAGGCCGGCTGACCGCTGACGCCCCGGCGGCGGGCCGGGGCCAGACCGATCCGGCACGCCCGGATCCACCGGACGGCGGCACATGCGCCCGCCCTCCAGACCGCCGCTTTGCGGCCCCTTCCCCACAGCCCCTCCTGTTGCAACGCGCTGATATTCGACTATCTGAATGTCGAGGCCGGCGCACAGCGCGCCCGGCAAAGCGGATCGAAATCCAGCCAGACGCCGAGGAGACAGGAAATGAAGACCGAAACCGTGGGCGACGCCAGCTTCGAGACATGGACCGTCGAAGAGGTCGCCAAGGGCATCGCCGACAAGTCGATCGTGGTGATCGACGTCCGCACCCCCCAGGAATACATGTTCGAACATATCGAAGGCGCGTTGCTGATGCCGATGGCCTTCTTCAAGCCCGACGCCCTGCCCGGCCAGTCGGACAAGCGCATCGTCTTTCACTGCGGCTCTGGCGTGCGGTCGGAACGCGTCTCGCGCGCGGCCCTCGACGCCGGCATAAAGTCCATCGCGCACATGGAAGGTGGATTTGCCGCCTGGAAGGCCGCGAAACAGCCCTATGTCGGCACCAACATGGCCACCGGCGCCCCGCAGCGCGTTTCCGCCTGACCGGACCCCGCGTGACCTGCGTCAAAGCGCCGGTCACGCAACCCCTTAGACTGGTGTCACGCGATCTACGGAGGATGCCATGATCGAGGTTCAGACCACCGGCCACCCCGGTCTCTACGAGGTGCATGTGTCCGGCGTCGTGAGCGACACGGACTATGCACAGACGCTTGTCCCCGCGCTCGAGGCCGCCATCGAGGAACACGAAAGGATTCGCGTCCTGGTGATCTTCGGCCCGGATTTCCGGGATTTCACCCTTGGCGCCCTGTTCGACGATGCGCGCATGGGCCTGCGCCACTGGCGCGGCTTCGACCGGCTGGCCGTGGTGACGGACAAACCCTGGATTCGCCGCGCCGTCACCGGCCTGTCGGTGCTGATGCCCTGCCCGGTCCGGGTCTTTCCGTTGGAACAGGCCGAGGACGCCCGGCGCTGGATGTCCGAATCGCTGGGCGCCATTCACCAGGTCGACCTCGGCGACGGCGTCCTGCACATCCAGCTGCGCGGCCAGCTCGACAGCGCAATCTACGCCGCCGAATCCGGCGATCTGGATGCCTTTATCCGCGCCAACGACCGCTTTCGCCTGTTGATCGACGCGCGCGATTTCGACGGATGGCAAGGCCTTGGCGCGCTGTTCGAACACCTCAAGGTGGTGCGCGACCACTACCGCCTGATCGACCGCGCGGCGATTGTCGGCAACGCCGCCTGGCAACGGCTGGGGGAACGGGCGCTGCGCACGCTCAGCGGCGCCGATACCCGCTTCTTTACCGCCGACGAGTTCGAGACGGCAAAGGTCTGGATCAAGGGCTGAGCGGGGACTCCGGCGCCATCTTGGCAGACCGGCCAACGGACCCAAGCCGCGCAAGGGATTTCGTGCGACCGTCCCGCGGGCCCCGCAGTCCCCGGCCTATTCGGCCGGGACGCCCATGTGCCCTTCGGCCTTGAGCTGCTCCAGCGCCTCGTCCAGGCTCTTGCGCGCCCGTTCGACCAGCGTGTCGATCTCGTCCTTCGAGATCACCAGCGGCGGAGAGATCACCATGCGGTCATAGACATGGCGCATGATCAGGTTGTTGGCGAAACAGCGTTCGCGGCAGATAAGCCCGGCGGTGCCCGGTTCGGCAAAGGGCGCACGCGTCACCTTGTCCGGAGTCAGGGCAAGGCTGCCCATCATGCCGACGATCTTGACCTCGCCCACCAGCGGGTGATCCGCTAGGCTTTCGAAGCGCTCCTTCAGATAGGGCCCGGTCTCGCCCCGCACGCGGTCGACGATACCCTCTTCTTCGAGGATGCGCAGGTTTTCCAGCGCCACGGCACAGGCGACCGGGTGGCCGGAATAGGTGTAACCGTGGTTGAACTCGGTGTTCTCGATCACCTTGGCCACGTCGTCCGTGACGATAGAGGCGCCGATCGGTTGATACCCCGAGGACAGGCCCTTGGCGACGGTCATGATGTCGGGCTGAATGTCATAGGTCTGGCTGCCGAACCAGTTGCCGGTGCGGCCAAAGCCACAGATCACCTCGTCCACGATCAGCAGGATGCCGTATTTCTTCGCGATGCGCTGGATCTCGGGCCAGTAGGTCTCGGGCGGGACGATGACGCCACCAGCGCCCTGGATCGGTTCGGCGATGAAGGCGGCGACCTTCTCGGGGCCGATTTCCAGGATCGCGGTTTCCAGCGCCTGCGCGCGTTCAAGGCCGAATGCCTCGGGCGTGGCATAGCCGCCTTCGCTCCACCAGTCCGGCTGGTCGATGTGGTGGATGCCCGGGATCGGCATTCCGCCCTGCGCGTGCATCCCCTTCATGCCGCCCAGGCTGCCCGAGCCCACGGAGGACCCGTGGTAGGCATTCCACCGGGAAATCACCACCTGGCGTTCCGGCTGGCCCTTTTCCTGCCAGTAGGTCCGCACAAGCCGCAGGTTGGTGTCGTTCGCCTCCGACCCCGAAGAGGCAAAGAAGACGTGGTTCAGGTCGCCCGGCGCCAGTTCCGCCAGCTTCGCCGCCAGGTTCAGCGCCGGCACATGGGTGGTCTGGAAGAAGGTGTTGTAAAAGGGCAGTTCCAGCATCTGTCGATGCGCTGCATCGGCCAGCTCGCTGCGGCCGTAGCCGATGTTCACGCACCACAGGCCCGCCATCCCGTCCAGGATGCGGTTGCCGTCGCTGTCGGTCAGCCAGCAGCCCTCGGCCCGGGTCACGACCCGCGCACCCTTTTCGGCAAGCCCGGCCCCGTGGGTGAAGGGATGCAGGTGATGCGCGGCGTCCAGCGCCTGCAGTTCGGCGGTGGGCGAATTGGGGGTAAGCAGGGTCATGCGCGGCCTCCGGATATTGGTCGGGCGCAGAATATGATCAAATTTCTGGAAGTCAATCGAATCAGGTCGCGCAAGCCCCGTGTTGCGCGGCCAGTGGCAAGGGTGCCTTTGCGCAGCAAAGGTCACCCGCCACACCCCTCCATGTCAGGCGCAGCCCCCGGTCAGGCAAGGTTAACGATCCCCTGCCGGTTTGTACAAAATGCTGAAATCGCCGTACGTTTTGTACAAAACGT
>NZ_JARAMO010000217.1:0-3584 GCF_028807275.1 Mameliella sp. AT18 | reverse complement strand
TAGCCGAACATGATGCCCTGGTCGCCGGCGCCCTCGTCGCCCTGCTGGCCGGTCACGCCCTGCGCGATATGGGCGGACTGTTCGTGCAGCAGGTTGGTGATCTCCACGGTCTCGTGGTGGAACTTGTCCTGCTCATAGCCGATGTCCTTGATGCAGGCACGGGCGATGTCGGGAATGCTGGCCATGTATTCGGCCAGCTTGTCCTGGTCGGTCAGGCCCACCTCGCCCCCGATGACCACGCGGTTGGTGGTGGCGAAGGTCTCGCAGGCGACGCGCGCAAGCGGGTCTTCGGCCAGGAATGCGTCCAGGATCGCGTCGGAAATCCGGTCGCAGACCTTGTCCGGGTGCCCCTCCGAGACGGACTCGGAGGTGAAAGTGTAGTTCTGTCGGGACATGATGGGGTGCTCCATTGATGACGCCGTCACGCCAGGAAGCCGTTGTGACGGGTTTTTGCTGTCCAAATGCGGGTACGCGGCGCAGCGCGCGGGGTCAATCGCTTTCTGGCGTCCTGCGACGGCGGGACCCCGCCCAAAGCGCCGCAATTGCCACGAACATGAGCAATCCCGCGGGCAGATCCCCGGTGCGGCTGTAAGGCGTGTGACGCATCGGCGGCGGCAGCGGCGCATCGGCGAACCCCGCCTCGCCCAGCGGAATGGTGGCCAGGACCCGCCCGGCCCCGTCGATCACCGCCGAGACGCCGGTATTGGCCGCCCGCAGCATCGGCAGTCCCTGTTCGATGGCCCGGATTCGGGCCTGGGCGAGGTGTTGATACGGCCCCGACCAGGTGCCGAACCAGGCGTCATTGGTGATCTGGATCAGCATATCGGGCCGCAAGGGCGCGCCGTTCACATCCTGCGGAAAGACCGCCTCGTAGCAGATCAGCGGCAGCGCGCTGCCCAGCGGCCCCATGTCGATCACCTGCGGCCCCGGCCCGGGCGTGTATCCGCCCTCGGCCCGCGCCGCCAGCCCGGCGATGTTCCACCGCGCAAAGAGCGCGGCGGCCGGCATGTATTCCCCGAAGGGCACCAGGTGATGCTTGTCGTAAAGCGCCTGCACCCCGCCACCGGGCGCCAGCACGATCAGCGAGTTGTAATAGCCCGCCTGGTCTGCACGCTGGACCCCCAGCAGGACCGGCGTATTCCCCGCCGCCTCGGTGATCCGGTCCAGCGTCGGCCCCGCGCGGTGCAGCAGGTTGGGCACGCTGGTTTCCGGCCAGACGATCAGCGCGGGCGCCGCCCCGCCCTCGGCGGGCGCAGCGCGGGTGAACTCCAGCTTGCGCTGCATGAAGACGGGGATCTTTTGCGCGTCCCACTTCTCGTGCTGGGGGGCATTGGGCTGGACCAGCCGCACCACCGGACGCGCTGCAAGGTCCTGCGCGGCAGGGGTCAGGAGCAAGCCACCACCGAACAGCACCGCCAGCAGGGCAAGGCCCGCCAGACCCGCCCGCGCCCCGCCGGGGCGCAGCGCCAGCGCACACAGCGCCGCCGCCGCCAGCGTCAACAGCGTCAGCCCATGTGGCCCGACCACGGAAACCCACTGGATCACCGGCACCGGCAGCCAGAAATAGGGCACCAGCGCCCAGGGAAAGCCGGTAAAGACATAGGCGCGCGCCAGTTCCGCCAGGCTCCACGCCAAGACCAGCCCGATCACCGGGTAGCGCCCCTGCGAAGACAGCCGGAACGCCAGCCCCCAGAACAGCGCCAGACCGCCCGCAAGGCCGATCAGCGCAAAGGGCGCCATCCAGCCCGTCACCGCGGCGTCGACGAAAAAGGGCTCGACGATCCAGCCCATCGAAAAGCCGAAATAGCCCAGCCCCACGGCCCAGCCCGTTCCCGCCGACCGCAAGCCGCCCGGCGTCACCAGGAACAGCCAGACCGCCGCGACATAGCCCGCAAAGCCCAGGTACCACAGGTCATAGGGCGGCTGGCCCAGGCCGATGACGACACCCGCCAGCACCGCCAGCGGCAGGCGCATCCAGCCCGGCACGGGGCCCGCGACCCTGCGGCCGTCACCGGCCGCAAGCCTGTCAGGCATGGCCCGCGTCGGCCTTGACCGCCGGGGCCTCTGCCACCGGTGCAGGCGCCGTGGCGGCGGTTTCGGCACGCGCCGCGTTCGACGGGCGCACACGCAGCCGCTTGATCCGGCGCGGGTCCGCATCGACCACCTCGAAGTCCAGCCCCGCCGGATGCGGCACCACTTCGCCCCGCGCGGGCACGCGGCCCGCCAGCATGAAGACCAGCCCGCCCAGCGTGTCGATCTCTTCCTCGTCGATGTCGTCATGGTCGGTCAGCGCAAGGCCCAGCTCACCCTCGAAATCGCTCAGCGGGGTCTTGGCCTGCACCAGGTAACAGCCGGTCTTTTCGCGGGTCCAGTACTGGTCCTCGTCGGTGTCGTGCTCGTCCTCGATCTCGCCGATGACCTGTTCGATCAGGTCCTCGATCGTCACCAGCCCGTCGACCCCGCCGTATTCGTCGATCACCAGCGCCATGTGCCGGCGTTCGGTCTGCATCTTGGTCAGAAGCACGCCAATCGGCATCGACGGCGGCACGAAGAGCAGGGGCCGCAGCATCCGTTTCAGGTTGAACCGCCCGCCGGTGCCGTTGAACCCCTGCTGCAGCGCGAAATCCTTGAGATGGGCCATGCCCACGGGCGTGTCCAGCGTGCCCTCGTAGACCGGCAACCGCGTCATGCCGCTTTCGCGGAACACGGTGACCAGGTCCTCTTTGGTGATCGTGTTGGGCACGGCGATGATCTCGGCCTTTGGAATGGCCACGTCCTCGACCCGCATCCGGCGCAGGTTTATCATGCCGTGAACCGGCCGGTCCGGCGCCCGGGGCGCGCTCTCGGCCGCAGAGCCGCGCAGCGAGCTTCCCTCGCCGCCCCGGCCGAACAACCGCTGCCAGAAACTGCGCCGCGGCCCGTGTCCGTTCATTTTTCCCGTCAGTGGCGCGCTTTGCGCTGCCTTAGACGAGTCGTCGCTATCGCCCATCTTTCCTGTTCCAGTCATGCCCCATCAGGGCCATCATCCTCACCATATGGGTTCGGCAGACCGAGATTGCCAAGTATCTCTGCCTCCAGCCGTTCCATCAGCGTGGCGTCCGCGTCACGCATATGGTCATACCCCAATAGATGTAACACGCCATGAACAATCAGATGTGTGACATGTTGCTCGAAAGCGATACCCTGCTCGGCGGCTTCCCGCCCGCAGGTTTCCCAGGCCAGCGCGATGTCGCCCAGGTGGTGGGGCTCGTCGTCCTCGGGTTCGGGCGGCCAGGGCGTCCCGCCCGGTGCCTCGGCGGCAAGGTCCTCGGAGGGCCAGCTCAGCACGTTGGTGGCGGTGGGCTTGTCGCGGAAATCACCGTTCAGCGTGGCGATGCGGGCATCATCGCAGCCCAGCACGGCGATCTCGTACTCTGCGGGCTCCAGGCCCAGGTGCGCCAGCGCCGCCACCGCGCCGCGTTCGGACAGGGCCGCCAGCCCGGCGGCCTGCCAACGGTCGTCCTCGAAAATCGTATCGGTCAGCATGTGGTCCAGTGCCGGGGGCTCTGCCCCCGGACCCCCGAGGTATTTTTCAAACCAAAGAA
>NZ_JARAMO010000216.1:0-15372 GCF_028807275.1 Mameliella sp. AT18 | reverse complement strand
AGCCCCTCGCGCTCCCCGGAGGTATTTTCCGCCCAAAGAAACATGGGGCGGCGCCCATGTTGCGGTGTTGCGCATCGTCCGGACGGTGGTGTGACGCGGCCTTAAGGCGGTTTTCCTAGATTGCCTCAAGAGACGCGGAGGTGGGCAGCCTCCGGACCAGTTCAGAAGACGGAACAGACCGGTAGCGCGCGGATCGGCGGTTCGCGCGGACGGGACGGGTGCGGGCCGCGGGGCGCGCCGCCCTGGGAAAAGGAGCGACTTGGCATGGTATTCGATTTTCTGCGGCGGGGCGGACAGGGTGACGAGGTGCAGGGTGCGCCCCAGGCCAAGGCCTCGGCGACGGGGCGCCTGGTGGCGCATCTGAACGGGGGCCGCGTGGCCTGGAGCCCGCGCGATACCGTGTCGCTGACCAAGCAGGCCTTTGCCGGCAACCCGGTGGGGTTTCGCGCGGTCAAGCTGATCGCCGAGGCGGCGGCGGCGCTGCCTCTGGTCCTGCAGGACAATGCGACGCGATTTGCCGAGCATCCGATCCTCAAACTGGTGGCCGCACCGAATCCGGCCCAGGGGCGGGCCGAGCTGTTCGAGGCGCTCTATGGTCAGCTGCTGCTGTCCGGTGACGGCTATGTCGAGGCGGTGGCGGGCGAAAGCGGGCTGCCCTTTGAGCTGCACGTGTTGCGCAGCGACCGGATGAGCGTGGTGCCCGGTGCCGATGGCTGGCCGGTGGCCTATGAATACGCGGTTGGTGGGCGCAAGCACCGCTTTGGCGTGACGGGGCCGGTCTCGCCGATCTGCCATGTGAAGGCCTTTCATCCGCAGGACGATCATTATGGCTTGTCACCCTTGCAGGCGGCGGCGCAGGCGGTGGATGTGCACAATGCTGCCTCGCGCTGGTCGAAGGGATTGCTGGACAATGCGGCGCGGCCCTCGGGTGCGATCGTCTGGACGGGATCGGACGGGCAGGGCCACCTGAGCCCGGAACAGTTCGAGCGCCTGCAATCCGAGATGGAGATGCACCACCAGGGCGCGCGCAATGCCGGGCGGCCGATGCTTCTGGAAGGCGGACTGGACTGGAAGCCGATGGGTTTTTCGCCTTCGGACATGGAGTTCCAGAAGACCAAGGAGGCGGCGGCGCGCGAGATCGCCGTGGCCTTTGGCGTGCCGCCCATGATGCTGGGGATCCCGGGCGAGGCGACCTATGCCAACTACGCCGAGGCGCACCGGGCCTTCTATCGACAGACGGTTCTGCCGCTGGCCACCAAGGTTGCGGCAAGTGTCGGGCGCTGGCTGTCGTCCTGGAGCGGCGAGGACGTGGTCCTGGCGCCCGACCTGGATCAGGTGCCGGCGCTGGCGACCGAGCGCGATGCGCAGTGGAACCGGGTGGCGCAGGCCGATTTCCTGACCCGCGCCGAAAAGCGCCGGATGCTGGGCCTGCCCGCCGAGGCGGAGGAGGACATCAGTGACTGACCTGCGTTCGCGACACGAGGCTTTTGCCTGTGCGCCGGGATTGCGCCTGGAGGCGCATGAACGGGTGAGCAAGTTGCAGTTCGATGCGCTGACGGACCGTTTCGAACGGTTGGAGGCCCTGATCGAGCGGTTGGAGCGGCGGCTGTGGCTGACGGTCTACGGGGTAGCGGGGGCGATCCTTGCGGATCTGTTCCAGGGCTTTCTGAACGCGGCGCCCTGAGAGGCCGGACCGCGAACCTAGCAGAGGGATCGAGATGGAACTTGAGCATAAATTCTGCCGCTTCGACGCGGATGTGACCGTCGAGGGGCGCGACATCGAGGGCTATGCCTCGTTGTTCGGCGCCTGCGACCAGGGCGGCGACGTGGTGGCCAGGGGGGCCTATGCACGGTCGCTGAAACGGCTGGCGGGCGAAGGGCGCGCGGTCAAGATGTTGTGGCAGCACGACCCGGCCCAGCCCATCGGTATCTGGCAGGAAGTGCGTGAGGATGAGCGCGGTCTCTACGTCAAGGGGCGCCTGCTGGACAGCGTTGAACGTGGCCGCGAGGCGGCGGCGCTGATCGAGGCGGGTGCCATCGACGGGTTGTCGATCGGCTATCGCACGCTGAAGGCCACGAAGAATGACAAGGGCCATCGGGTCCTGACGGAACTGGAGCTTTGGGAAGTGTCGCTGGTGACCTTTCCGATGTTGCCCAGTGCGCGGGTCGCGTCCAAGGGGGAGACCCCCGACGACATCGCCCTGCGCGATCTGGCGGAGGCCCTTGAGGGCATGCGCCGCAACCTGGCGGGCGGCTGACGCGCGTCACTCACGACACTGCCCTCGAGCAGCAGAGCGGCAGGGCAATCACGAAGGAACGAAGGATGAGCGACACCGGGACCAAGTCTCGGACCGGGGAAGATCTGTCTCCGGTCGCCCGGGTGAGTGCCGCGATGGCGGGACTGATCGGGGACTACAAGGCCCTGCAGGCCGACCTTGAAGAGAAGCTTCAGAAACAGGAAGAGCGACTGACCATGCTGGATCACAAGACCGCGAAAGCGAACCGTCCGGCGCTTTCGACCCGTACCGAGGTCGAGGCCCCCCACCTGAAGGCGTTCGACGCCTACCTGCGCACCGGCGACGACGATGCCCTGCGCGGCCTTGAGCTGGAAGGCAAGGCCATGTCCACCGCGATCAATTCGGACGGCGGGTTCCTGGTGGATCCCGAGACCGCGCAGACCATCAAGTCCAAGCTGGACTCCAAGGTCTCGATCCGTGCGATTTCCAGCGTGGTGAATGTCGAGGCCTCGTCCTTTGACGTGCTGATCGACCAGAACGACACCGGCGCCGGCTGGGCCAACGAGACCTCGTCGACCGCCGAGACCGGGACCCCCACGATCGAGCGGATCTCGATCCCGCTCTACGAGTTGAACGCGATGCCCAAGGTGTCGCAGCGCCTGCTGGACGACAGCGCCTTCGACGTTGAAAGCTGGCTTGCGGCGCGGATCGCGGACAAGTTCGTGCGGGCCGAGGCGGCAGCCTTCGTCAACGGCGACGGTATCGACAAGCCGACCGGCTTTCTGACCCATCCGACGGTCGAGAACGACAGCTGGACCTGGGGCAACCTGGGGTACAAGGCATCGGGGTCGGCGAGCGACCTGGGCAATGGCGATGTGCTGATCGACGTGACCTATGCGCTGGATTCGCGCTATCGCGCCAATGCGAGCTTCGTGATGAACTCGAAGACCGCCGCGGCGATCCGCAAGCTCAAGGACAATGACGGGCGTCACCTGTGGAACGACGGGCTTGCTGCCGGTGAACCTGCCCGCCTGCTGGGCTATCCTGTCCTGATCGTCGAGGACATGCCCAATGTCGAGGCCGACGCTTACCCGATCGCCTTTGGTGACTTCGGGTCCGGCTATACCGTTGCCGAGCGTCCGGACCTGCGTGTGTTGCGCGACCCCTTCAGCGCCAAGCCGCACGTCCTGTTCTATGCCACCAAGCGCGTGGGCGGCGATGTGAGCGATTTCGCGGCCATCAAGCTGCTGCGCGTCGCTGTCAGCTGAGCCTGGCCATGAGATGGGGGGCGGGCCCTTGGGCCCGTCTCTCTGGGGCGCGCGCCTGTTCATGTTGTCCAGCTACCCCTCCGCCCGTGCAGCCTGGGCGGCGCGCGCCCAACCGCCTGGCGGACTAGGGATGGTCGAGGATTTCGGAGAAGAAGCATGATGTTGGTGGAAGAAACCCAGGTGCCGGAGGCGGCGCTTCCGATTGGTGCCTTGAAGGACCATTTGCTGCTGGGCAGCGGTTTTACCGAGAGCGATTTGCAGGATCCGGTTCTGGTCTCGTTCCTGCGTGCGGCCTTGGCCGCCATCGAAGGACGGACGAGCAAGGCGCTGATCAGCCGGGGTTTTCTGATGACGCTGGATCGCTGGGCATCCTGTGAGGGACAGCGGTTGCCGGTGGCGCCGGTACAGGCGGTCACGGAGGTGACAGTTGTCGATGCCTACGGTTCGGCAACCACCATCGATCCTGGTGCCTACCGGCTGCAGAAGGATGCCTTTGAGCCGAGGCTTCGGCCCGCCGGGACAAGTCTTCCGGGTGTTCCCACGGGCGGATCGGTGGAGATCCGTTTCGACGCGGGATACGGGGCGACGTTCGACGTAGTGCCGGCGGACCTGAGACAGGCGGTCCTGATGTTGGCAGCGCACTACTACGAGTATCGCAGCGATACGGCGCTGAGCCAGGGATGCATGCCCTTTGGCGTGACGAGCCTGATAGCCCGCTACCGTCCGGTACGCATGGGGCTGGGCGCATGAGCCGCAGGGTAAACAGGCGCTTGGTTCTGGAGGCGCCGCAGCGTGTCGGCGACGGAGCCGGTGGGTTCGAGGAAACCTGGACCGCGCTGGGCACGCTCTGGGCCGAGGTCAAGCCTCGGACCGGGCGGCTGGCCCGAGGCGAGACCGGTGAGATTTCCATCGGCGGGTTCAAGATCACGGTGCGTGGAGCACCGCAGGGGCATTCCGATCGTCCTGGGCCAGGACAACGATTCCGCATGGGCACGCGGCTGTTCCGGATCGAGTCGGTGACCGAGCAGGAGCCTTCGGGTCTCTACCTGATTTGCGAATGCCAGGAGGAGCTTTCGGCATGAGTTACGCGGTTGCGAGCGCCTTGCAGGCCTCTGTCTTTAGCCGTCTTCAGGGAGACGCGGCGCTGAGTGCGCTGGTGGGGGCCGACATCTACGATGCGCTGCCCACGGGCACCTTGCCACCGATTTATGTCGCGCTGGGGCCGGAGACGGTGAGGGACGCGGGTGACCAGACCGGGGATGGGGCCTGGCACCGGTTCGTCGTGTCTGTGGTGACGTCCAAGTCGGGCTTTCAAGCCGCCAAGGATGTGGCGGCGGCGATCAGCGATGCGCTGCACAGTGCCGACCTGATGCTGGCCCGGGGCCACCTGGTCGGCCTGTGGTTCGAGAAGGCAAAGGCCAAGCGCGAGAGCCGAGGCTTGCGGTGCATCCACCTGACCTTTCGCGCTCGGGTCGAGGACGCCGGTGCGCCGTGAAGGCGCTGCCGGGGATGAATGAAATCTTTTCGCAGGAGTGAAAACAATGGCGGTACAGAACGGGAAAGACCTGCTGATCAAGGTCGACGTGAGCGGCATTTTCGAAACGCTGGCGGGACTGCGCGCGACGCGCATCAGCTTCAACGCCGAGCAGGTGGATGTGACCACGCTGGAAAGCACCGGGGGCTGGCGGGAACTGCTGGCGGGTGCCGGTGTCAAATCGGCCAGTCTGAGCGGGTCGGGCGTGTTCAAGGATGGGGCCACGGACGAACGCGCGCGCCAGATCTTCTTTGACGGTGTCACCCCGGCCTTCCAGGTGATCATCCCGGATTTCGGCACGGTCGAAGGCCCCTTCCAGGTGACGTCGATCGAGTATGCCGGGGCACATGACGGCGAGGCGACCTATGAACTGGCGCTGGCCTCGGCGGGCGCGCTCAGCTTCACGGCGGCGTAAGTCATGGGCAATCCGTGGCGGGGGGACGTGGTGCTGGTCATCGAAGGCCAGAGCCACGTGATGCGTCTGACGCTTGGTGCGTTGGCGGAACTGGAAACCGGGCTGGCCAGCGGATCGCTCGTCGACCTGGTGCAGCGTTTCGAAACGGGAGGGTTCAGCACGCGTGACGTGCTGGCGTTGATCGTGGCGGGGTTGCGCGGCGGGGGCTGGACCGGGCGGGCCTCGGATCTTCTGTCCGCAGAGATTGAAGGAGGTCCGATGGTTGCGGCGCGCGCGGCGGCCGAGTTGTTGGCACGCGCCTTCATGCTGCCGGAGACCAGTGATGGCGGGGTTTGATTGGCCGACCCTCATGCGCGCGGGGATGAAGGGTCTTGGCCTCAAACCCTGGGAGTTCTGGGCGCTGACGCCCGCAGAGCTGCAACTGATGCTGGGCGAGGGAGACGGCACGAAACCAATGGGACGGGAACGTTTGACGGAACTGATGTCGGCCTTTCCCGACGAAATGCGAGGTGACGGGACATGATTGAGGATCTTGATGACCAGGTCGAGGCGCTGGAGACCTCTTTGGGCGGCGCCATCGGGATGGCGGCGCAATTTGATGCCGAATTGAAACGCATTCATGAGACCTTTTCCGCGACCAGCCGGGGCGCCACGAAGTTGGAAGCGACGTTGAGCCGGGGGGTGGCCAGGGCCATCGACGGGGTCGTTCTGGATGGCATGAAATTGTCCGACGCGCTCCGTACGGTCGCGCAATCCATGATCGACGCAGCCTGGAAGGCGGCCGTGACACCGGTCGCCAACCATGTCGGTGGGCTATTGTCGTCTGCTGTATCGGGTGTGTTTGGCGGCTTTTCGCCCTTTGCCGACGGCGCAGGATTCTCGCAGGGCCGGGTGATGCCCTTTGCCAATGGCGGCGTTGTCGCCAGCCCGACCTATTTCCCGATGCGCGGCGGCACCGGGCTGATGGGCGAAGCAGGTCCTGAAGCGATCATGCCGCTGACCCGGGGCGCCGATGGCAAGCTAGGTGTGCGTGCCGAGGGTGGCGGCCAGGGTCCGGTGACGGTGGTCATGAATATTTCCACGCCGGATGTGGCGGGATTCCAACGCAGCCAGAGTCAGATCGCAGCCCGCATGGGGCAGGCGCTGAGCCGTGGCGCGCGCAACCGCTGAGGGGGACGAAATGAGCTTTCACGAGGTGAGATTTCCGACTGACCTGAGCTTTGGTTCGGTTGGGGGACCGGAGCGACGCACGGATATCGTGACGCTGACGTCCGGCTATGAAGAGCGTAACACACCCTGGGCGCATTCCCGCAGACGCTACGACGCGGGACTTGGCTTGCGGTCACTTGATGATTTGGCCGAACTGATTGCCTTTTTCGAAGCGCGGCAGGGGCAGCTATACGGGTTTCGTTGGAAGGATTGGGCGGATTTCAAATCCTGCGCGCCCTCTGCTGTGCCCGCGTCTTCTGATCAGGTGATCGGAACAGGTGATGGCGCGCGCGTCGGGTTTCAGTTGTCAAAGACGTACGCGTCAGGTGGCGCAAGCTATGTCCGGCCAGTGAACAAGCCCACAGCCGGGTCTGTCCTGGTCGAAGTCGACGGAATCCCGCTGACCGAAGGGACCGGGTTTTCCGTGGACATCGCCACGGGCATCGTGACCCTGCAAAGCGTGCCGGGTGTCGGTCAGGAGGTTCGGGCCGGGTTCGTCTTTGACGTTCCAGTGCGGTTCGATACGGACCGCATTCACGTCAGCGCGGGTTCCTTCAACGCGGGTCAGGTTCCTGATGTGCCTGTGGTGGAGGTTCGGGTCTGATGGGGGCGGAAGAGTTGCATACACACCTGTCGGGTGGTTTGACGACAGTAGCCCGTGCCTGGGCCGTGACCCGCAAGGATGGCCAGCGTCTAGGGTTCACCGACCATGATCGGGACCTGGCTTTCGACGGGCTGGTGTTCAGGGCCGACAGTGGCATGTCGGCGAGGGCGCTTAGCCAGTCAACCGGACTGTCGGTTGACAATTCCGAGGCAATGGGCGCCTTGAGTGCCAGTGCCATCAGTGAATCGGATATTGCAGCGGGCCGCTATGATGGGGCCGAGGTCGTGGCTTGGCTGGTGAACTGGGCAGATGTCTCTGCGCGGCGGGTCATGTTCCGAGGGACCATCGGTGAAGTACGGCGCGGCGATGGTGCATTTCACGCCGAACTTCGCGGATTGACGGAAATGCTGAATCGTCCGGTTGGACGGGTGTATCAAAAGCCCTGCTCGGCAGTGCTGGGAGATGCCCAGTGTGGCTTTGACCTGTCGTCCGGCGGATACGTTCACTCAGGCCCGCTGATTGCCGTTGAGCAAGGCCGCGTGTTCCTGGCAGGGGACCTGTCCGGCTTTGCCATTGGGTGGTTCCAACGTGGCAAACTGGACGTGCTGACCGGTGAAGCCAAAGGGTTAGGGGGCGCGATCAAACGGGACCATCTGCGCAAGGATGGCTCTCGGGCGATAGAGCTTTGGGAGCCCTTGCGGGCGGTGCCACAGACCGGTGATCAGGTTCGCCTAACGGCGGGATGTGACCGACGCTTTGAAACCTGTCGCCTGAAGTTCGGAAACCACTTGAACTTCAGGGGGTTCCCCGATTTGCCCGAGGAAGACTGGATCACCGTTCATCCCAGCTATGCGAAACGACTGGACGGCGGAAGCCGCAGATGAACCGGGTTGTGGCGGCGGCACGAGGCTGGATCGGCACGCCCTATGTCCATCAAGCCTCTTGCAAGGGGGCGGGGTGCGATTGTCTGGGGTTGTTGCGAGGCGTCTGGCGCGAGGTGATCGGTGAAGAACCCGAAACCGTGCCCGCCTACAGCAAGGACTGGTCGGAACCCGAAGGTGAGGAACGCCTTTGGCGGGCCGGCCTTCGGCACATGGCGGTCAAGCGTCCCGATGATGTGGCCGTGGGCGATGTTCTTTTGTTCCGGATGCGCGACGGGGCGGTGGCCAAGCATCTCGGCCTACAAGCGCAGGTAGGACCGGGGGCAAGTTTCATCCACGCGTACAGCGGACATGGCGTGATTGAGAGCGCCCTGAGCGCGCCCTGGGCGCGGCGGGTCGTGGCCCGCTTTGCCCTTCCTTTGGAGATAGAGTGATGGCGACGATCCTTCTTTCCGCCGCGGGTGCGGCAATCGGCAGTTCCATTGGCGGCTCTGTCCTTGGCCTTTCGATGACAGCGGTTGGTCGATTCATCGGGGCCTCCATCGGTCGTTCCCTGGACCAGCGTCTGCTGGGGACCGGGTCAGAGGCGGTGGAGACTGGCAAGATCGACCGGTTTCGCCTGACCGGCGCCGGAGAGGGGGCGCCCATTGTGCAGGTCTATGGGCGTATGCGTGTTGGCGGACACGTGATCTGGGCGACCGAGTTCAAGGAGCGCGTCCGTGAATCCGGTGGTTCCGGAAAGGGGGCACCTCCCCAGCCCAAAATTCGGGAATTCAGCTACTCCGTGAGCCTGGCCCTGGCGCTCTGCGAAGGTCAGATCACCTCGGTCAACAGGGTCTGGGCGGATGGCGCCGAGATCGCCGTGGATGACCTGAACATGCGGGTTTACGCCGGGACACAGAGTCAGCTGCCTGATCCCAAGATCGAGGCGGTCGAGGGCACAGGGCAGGTGCCCGCTTATCGCGGCACGGCTTACGTGGTCATTGAGGACCTGCGGCTGGAACGCTTTGGCAACCGCGTTCCTCAATTCAGTTTCGAAGTCACGCGCCCGGATTTGTCGACGGGGGAGCTTCCCGATCTGGTTCGGGGCGTCGCCATGATCCCCGGCACTGGTGAATACGCCCTCGCCACCGATCCGATCTATATGCGGCATGGTGCGAGCGCGCAGGACAACCCGTTTGGTATTGGTGCGAAGGGCAAGGCCGTCGCCAATGTCAACTCGCCTTCCGAAGCGCCAGATTTCAACACATCACTCAAACAACTGGGCGACGAGGCACCGAATTGCGGAACGGCCTCACTGATCGTGAGCTGGTTCGGGGATGACTTGCGCTGCGGCAGTTGCACCATTCGCCCCAAGGTCGAGCAGACCGAGCATGAGGCAAAGTCCATGCCCTGGTCAGTCGCGGGGATAGATCGGAGCTTGGCAGAGATCGTGCCCCAAAGCGATGGGCGGCCGGTTTACGGAGGTACGCCGACCGATGCCTCCGTGATTCAGGCAATCCAAAAAATGCAGGCTGAGGGCCTCGGGGTCATGTACTATCCCTTTGTCCTGATGGATCAGATGCCCGGGAATGATCTGCCAGACCCCTGGACAGGGACGGTGGAACAGGCCGCTTTGCCCTGGCGCGGTCGGATCACGCTGAGTGCGGCGCCCGGACAACCCGGGTCTCCGGACGGGACTGCTGCGGCTGATGCGGAGATTGCCGCCTTCTTTGGTACGGCTTCTGCCAGCGACTTCTCGGTGAATGGGGGGGCGGTTGGCTACTCTGGTCCGCAGGAATGGGGCTATCGACGCTTTATCCTGCACCAGGCGGCGCTTTGTGCGGCGGCCGGGGGGGTGGAAGCGTTCTGCATTGGCTCCGAGATGCGCGGTCTGACCCAGATCCGTGGCGCTACAGGATTTGCTGCGGTGGCCGCGCTGAAGGATCTTGCGACCGAGTGCCGGGCCTTGCTGGGCTCTTCCACCATGATCGGCTACGCGGCGGATTGGACAGAGTATTTCGGGTATCAGCCGAATGATGGCTCTGGCGACCTCTACTTTCACCTGGACCCTCTCTGGTCCGATGCCGAGATAGATTTCGTCGGGATCGACAACTACATGCCACTTTCCGACTGGCGTGACGGACAAGAGCACGCAGACGCAGGGTGGGGGAGCATCTACAATCAGGACTACCTGCGCGCCAATATCGAGGGCGGTGAAGGGTACGATTGGTTCTATGCCTCCGAGGCAGACCGGGACGCGCAAGTGCGCACACCGATCAGCGACGAGGCGCATGGCGAACCCTGGGTCTGGCGCTACAAGGACCTTCGCAACTGGTGGAGCAATCCGCACCATGAACGAATTGCCGGCGTAAGGCAGCCCACTGCGACCGCCTGGCAGCCGGAATCCAAACCGATCTGGTTCACCGAACTGGGGTGTGCGGCAATCGACAAGGGGACGAACCAACCCAACAAGTTTTTCGACCCGAAATCCTCGGAATCAAACCTGCCGCATTTTTCCAACGGTTTGCGGGATGATGCGATCCAACAGCAATACCTGAAGGCACAACTTGGCTATTGGGGGGAGGCCGGGAACAACCCCGTGTCGTCCGTCTATGGCGGGCAGATGCTGGATCTTGAGCGCTGTTTCGTCTGGGCCTGGGATGCGCGGCCCTATCCCTGGTTTCCGGCGGATGAGAAACTTTGGTCGGACGGGCCGAACTATCGGCGAGGGCATTGGCTGAACGGGCGACTGTCCATTCGCAGCCTTGCCTCAGTCGTGCGCGAAATCTGTTCCCGAGTGGGCTTGACGGATTTGGATACAAGCGACTTGCACGGGGTGGTGCGCGGCTATGTCGTGTCCGAGGTCAGTGATGCAAGACGGGCGCTGCAACCGTTGATGCTGGCGCATGGGTTCGATGCCATAGAGAGGGACGGGAGGCTTGTCTTTCGGATGCGTCGGGGGCTGGGGCCGGTGGACATTCCGCGCGACGTGCTTGCGGTCAGTGACGAGATCGAGGGAGATCTGGTAGAAACGCGTGCAAGTGAGGCCGAAATGGCCGGGCGCGTGCGCGTCCATTTCGTCCTGGCGGATGCGGACCACCAGGTTGCGGCGGAAGAGGCCATGCTGCCGGATGAGGCCATGCATGCGGTTTCGGAAACCGACATGCCGCTTGCCCTGACACGCGGCGAGGGGCGGCAGACGGCGGAACGCTGGCTGGCAGAGGCAAGGGTCTCACGAGACACTCTGCGCTTTGCCTTGCCTCCGTCGAAACTTGCGCTGGGCGCGGGTGACATCGTTCGATTGCCTTCGGACAGCGGTCCAACCCTGGCGCGGATCGACAAGGTCGAGATCATGGAGCACCAGATCGTAGATGCCGTCCGGATCGAGCCAGACGTATTCCTGCCGTCGGACATGCCCGAGGAACCGCCCCAGGTCCGACCGTTCACGCCCGCCGTCCCGGTGACGCCGGTGTTCCTGGATGTGCCCCTTATCAGCGGGGATGAAGTGCCGCATGCGCCGCACCTTGCGCTGAGCGCGACACCCTGGCCGGGCAGCGTCGCTGTATATGATGCCGCGCAAGACGCGGATTATGGGCTGAACGGCATCGTGGCCGCGCGGTCGGTAATCGGTCTTACCGAAACTGACCTGCCATCGGCTCGGGCAGGAGTGATCGACAACGGGGCGCCGCTTGAAGTGCGGTTGGCCAGTGGAGGCCTGCAATCGATCAGTGATGCGGCCCTACTTGGGGGCGGCAACCTGATGGCCATAGGCGACGGGACACCCGGAAACTGGGAGCTGTTTCAGTTCCGGGATGCCGAGTTGATCTCCGAAGGGCGTTGGAGCCTGTCACACCGTCTGCGCGGACAGGTGGGGAGTGATGGTTTGATGCCAACTTCGTGGCCCGCAGGTTCCTGGGTAGTCCTTCTCGATGGTACCCCGTCACAGATCGCACTCAAGTCCCTGCATAGGGGGCTGGAACGCCATTATAGGATTGGACCGGCCAGTCAGACCTATGACCATCCGTCCTACGAACATCGCGTGCATGTCTTCGAAGGAAACGGCCTGCGGCCCTACAGACCCGCGCATTTGAACGCGGAACAAGCGCACGGGGGCCTGGCTGTCCGCTGGATCCGGCGCACTCGGATCGACGGAGATGGATGGGACCGCGCAGAGGTGCCCTTGGGCGAGGACAGCGAGGCTTACCAGGTGCGGGTGCGCCAGGGAGAGACGGTACTTCGGGACGTGACCGTCAACACCCCGGAATGGGCCTACGCGGCGTCAGAGATGGCCGTCGACGGCGCAAGCGACACCATCACGCTATGCGTGGCCCAGGTTTCGGAACGGTATGGCGCCGGCCCATTTGCGGAACTGCAGGTGACGGTGTGAAACCCGTTCTGCCAGGAGATGTGATTGCGGCGGCACGGGTCTTGTTGCCCGCGCCGCCCGATATGCGTTCAGAGCTGGCCCGTCGGCTTATAGACGAAGCATGTGCTGCCGACCTGCATTGCCAACGGACGGGGCGTGCGCATGTGCGCTGGGGCAACGGGACGCTCTCGGCGGCTGCACATGGGTGCGAAATGGGGCGGGAGACCTGTTTCGAAGACCCCGACTTTCTGGACTGCCAGGTGAAGATGCTCGACGCCCTGCGCGCCTTCTATCAGCCCGAGGCGCAGGAGATACAGCGCATCGCGGTCGGATCCAGTTCGAGGCGCTTGATGGCGATCTCTTCGCCGCAATCCTCGCAGTAGCCAAAGTCTCCGTCTTCGATGCGTGCCAGTGCCGGGACCAAAGCGCGGCGCTGGGCGTCACGGCGTGCCTGCGTTGCCTTGGCCATCGACTGGTTCAATAGTGCATCCTGACGCGACAGACGTCCTACCGCCTGCTGATCCAGTTCCACCGTCGATTGTCCGTCGCGGCCCAGGGCGTCTTCTTCGTCCAGGGTCGTCAGCCGGTCGCGGATCATGGTCTGGAATCGGCGTGTCGCGGACTCATCCATATCGAAGATTTCCCCTATCACGGAATTGCGTTTCGATCAGGCAAGCCTATCTGATAGGGTCACGGCGTCAAAGGAGGACAGGCATGGCTGAAACGCGCGCACATCTGGCGGAGCTGGACCCGGTCTGGGCCCGCATTCGAAGCGAGGCCGAACAGGCCGTGATCGACGAGCCGCTGCTTGGCGGTTTGGTGCATTACTCAATCCTTCACCATCCCACGCTGGACAGGGCCCTGAGCTACCGGATCTCGCTGAAACTCGCCAATCCCGAGATGTCCGAACAGATCCTGCGGGAGATCTGTGACGAGGCCTATGGCGAGGCGCCGGAGCTGGCGCTTTCCGCCCGGGCGGATATCGCGGCCACGTATGAACGTGACCCGGCCTGCCACCGCTTCTTGCAGCCGCTGCTGTTCTTCAAGGGGTTCCAGGCGGTCCAGGCCTACCGCGTGGCGCATTGGCTCTGGACCCAAGGACGCCGTGACCTGGCCTATTTCTTCCAGATGCGCAGCTCCGAGGTCTTCGGCATCGACATTCACCCGGCCGCACGTATCGGCAAGGGCATCATGATCGACCATGCCCACTCCATTGTCATCGGTGAGACGGCTGTGGTGGGCGACAACGTCTCGATGCTGCATTCGGTGACACTGGGCGGGACCGGCAAGGAAGAAGAGGACCGCCATCCCAAGATTGGCGACGGTGTCTTGATCGGTGCGGGCGCCAAGGTGCTGGGCAATATCCGCGTGGGCGACTGCTCGCGGATCGCGGCGGGGTCCGTGGTTCTGAAAGAAGTGCCGCGCTGCTCAACCGTGGCAGGTGTGCCGGCCAAGGTCGTGGGCGAGGCGGGCTGCGATCAGCCCTCGATCAGCATGGACCAGTTGCTGCGCGGCAGCTGAGAGTTTTTTGCATTCATACTCACGAAGCGGCGCGTCCCATCGGGAACGCGCCGTTTTTCGTCCTGGAGCAAAGGTTTTGCCCGCGTGTGGCCTGCGCTTTTTTAGGCCAGCAGGGCCAGCGGATTCTCCAGCCCGTCGACAATGGCCCGTAGCAGGTCCGCTCCCAGTGCGCCGTCGATCACCCGGTGATCGACCGAGAGTGTCACGGACATGACCGTGGCGACCTCGACCTGACCGTCGGCCCCGACCACGGCTTTCTTGACGCCCGCACCGACGGCCAGGATGGCACCGTGCGGCGGGTTGATGACAGCGTCGAAATTCTCGATTCCGAACATGCCGAGGTTGGAAATGGCAAAGCTGCCACCCTGGTATTCCTGGGGAGCAAGTTTGCGGTCGCGGGCGCGGGTGGCAAGGTCCTTCATCTCGGCCGAGAGGGTCGACAGGCTTTTCTGGTGGGCATCCCGCAGGACAGGCGTAAACAGCCCGCCCTCGATGGCGACGGCCACGGCGACGTCGGAAGGCTCCAGTTGCAGGATGCGGTCCCCGGCCCAGACCGCATTGGCGGCGGGCACCTGTTGCAGCGCGTTGGCGCAGGCCTTGATGATGAAATCATTCACCGAGAGCTTGACCCCGCGCGCGGCAAGCTGGTCGTTCAGCTGCTTGCGGAAGGCCATGAGCGCGTCGAGACGAATGTCGCGGCGCAGGTAGAAATGCGGAATGGTTTGTTTCGCCTCCGTCAGGCGGGCGGCAATGGTGCGGCGCATGCCGTCGAGCGGGATCTCCTGGTGCGGACGATCGGCGTAGGTCTTGAGCACCGCATCGGCGCTGGCCCCGCCTGAGACGGGGACGGTCGTGGTTTGCGGTGCAGCGGCGACTGTCGGTTTGGCGACCGGGGCAGGGGAGGCTGTCGCCGCCTCGACATCGGCCTTGACGATCCGGCCACGCGGGCCGCTGCCACTGATCTGTGCCAGGTCCAGCCCCTTCTGCTCGGCGGTCCGGCGCGCCAGCGGCGAGGCGAAGATGCGCGTGCCGTCTGATGTCTGCGGTGATGGAGGGGCGGCTTTCTCGGGGCCCCCTGCGGGGGCCGCCTCGGCAGCCGCGCCGGCCTGCGCCTTCGGCGCCGTGGCCGGCGGGGCGTCGGCGATGTCGCCGGCGGTTTCGCCCTCTTCCAGCAACACGGCGATGGGCGTGTTGACCTTTACCTCGGCGGTGCCCTCGGCCACGAGGATCTTGCCGATCACCCCTTCATCCACGGCTTCGAATTCCATTGTGGCCTTGTCGGTCTCGATTTCGGCGATCACGTCGCCGGAGCGGACCTCGTCACCTTCCTTGACCAGCCATTTGGCCAGCGTGCC
>NZ_JARAMO010000215.1:0-27746 GCF_028807275.1 Mameliella sp. AT18 | reverse complement strand
GAGGCGATGATCCGCATGTTCATCGGCACTGTACGGATCGCCTTGAAGGCCTCGGTCATCTTGTCGGCCTCGTCCCAGACCTCGGCAATGGCACGCGACATGTCGACGAACCGCTGCAGCATCGGGTCCAGCGAACGCCCCATCTGGCGCGAACGGGCCTCAAACTCCGTCGCCAGAGCGTGGCTCTGGAAGTTGTCATAGGTGGCAAAACCCTGGTCGCGGATCCACTTCTGCAAGGTCTCGGCACTGTCCGCGGCGCTCATGCCGTCCTGCTCGTGCTTCAGCATCCCCGCATACAGCGCCTCGACCTCGGCCCGGAGGGAAGAGACCGGCTTGATCCGGGTCGAGATGTAGCCATCCTCGGTCGGCGCCACCAGCGCGTAGACACAGTAGAATCGCCCGCAGATCCGCCGATTCTTGACATAGGCCCCGGTCGGCTTGCCCGCCTTCAACCGTTCCCAGAGCATGTGAAACACGCCCTTCGGCATGTCCGGGTGGCGGATCAGCTTGTGCGGGGCGCCAAGCAGCTCTTCCCATTCATGTCCTGCGACACGCTGGAACACCTCGTTGCCCGCCTTTATCACCGCCCGCTTGTCGGTGCGGGAATAGAAAGCCTCGTTCACCTGGAACGTGGCCTCTGATTTGGACACCCCGGACGGGAATGCGGGATCGAGTTCGGACATGGGCGCGCCTCCTGCTTGGGGGCGACCCTAAAACGCAAACCCTTTTCGAATCCTGAACGCAAACGCGCGGCACCGGGGTGCCGCGCGTCCGATTTTCGTTGGATTTGATCCTTAACCCGGGCTCATGCCGCGCATCTTCTCCGACCGGCGGCGCAGGATCTCGACCGTGGTCAGCAGCATGATCGAGATCGCGACAAGGATCGTCGCAACCGCCAGGATCGTCGGGCTGATCTGTTCCCGAAGGCCGGTGAACATCTGCCAGGGCAACGTCTGCTGCTGGGCTGAGCCGACGAAGATCACAACCACGACCTCGTCAAAGGAGGTGATGAAGGCGAACAGGCCACCCGAAATCACCCCCGGCAGGATCAGCGGCATCTGCACGCGGAAGAAGGTCGTGACCGGGTCCGCGCCCATATTGGCCGCCGCCCGCGTCAGCGAACGGTCGAAGCCCACCAGTGTCGCGGTGACGGTGATGATCACGAAGGGAATGCCAAGCGCGGCATGGGCCAGGACCACGCCCATCAGCGTCCCTTGCAGGCCGATCCGCGAGTAGAAGAAGTACATGCCGGCGGCCGAGATGATCAGCGGCACGATCATCGGCGAAATCAGGATCGCCATGATCGCCCGACGGAACGGCACATGTTCCGAGCTAAGGCCGATGGCAGCCAGGGTGCCGAAGCTGACAGACAGCAACGTCGCCAGCGGCGCGATGATCAGCGAGTTGCGCAGTGCCTGTTGCCATTCCGACGAGGTAAAGAAGTCGCGGTAGTGCTTGAGGCTGTAGCCCTCGGGATCGAACCGCAGCATCTCCGGCGTGAAGGTAAAGAAATCCTCGGCGTTGAACGACAGCGGCATGACCACGAGGATCGGCGTGATCAGGAAGACGAAGATCGCGCCGGCGATCACGCGGAAACTGTATTCCCACAGCACCTGTCCGGAGGTCAGATAGGGCGGCAGCGGGACGCGGTGACGCCCCATGCCGATCCAATAGGTGAACCAGCCAAAGAACCAGCCAAAGATCGCACCGACCACGAGGCCCGGCAGGCCACCGAGCAGGTAGCCGGCCACCGCCATGACGGCGATCAGGACCAGCTTGAAGGTCTTTTCCAGTTTCGGGTCCAGCACGGCCAGCGCGACAAAGGCCAGCGCGGCCAATATCACGAAACCCAGCAGGATGCCCATCAGGACCGATCCGTTGGCGGCCCCGACGAAGACCCCGGCAAAGCCCCCTGCTGCCCCGACCACGGGGGCGGAAAACTGGATCGGCTGTTTGACGGCTTGTGTCTCGACGGCCATTGCTCAGCGCTCCTGCGTCTTGGGCGCGGACATTGCGCGCGCCTTTTCGATTGCCGCCCGCATCACGTGCGGACGGAATTCGGTATCGGGCTGTTCCAGAAAAATGGTCATCCTCAACCCCCGAGCTTCACGTTGTCGATGCCGACGATCCGGTCGTAGGCCCAGTAGAGGATCAGCACGACCGCCAGCAGGATCGTCCCAAGCGCGGCCGCGAGGCCCCAGTTCAGCGACGACGAGATGTGATAGGCAATCCGGTTCGAAATGAACGTACCGGTGGTGCCGCCCACGATCTCGGGCGTGATGTAGTAGCCGATCGACAGGATGAAGACCAGGATGCTGCCTGCGCCGATCCCCGGCACGGACTGCGGGAAGTAGACCCGCCAGAAGGACGTCCAGTTCGTCGCGCCCAGCGATTTCGCCGCGCGGACGTAGGTGGGCGGGATCGTGGACATGACCGAGTACATCGGCAGGATCATGAAGGGCAGCAGGATATGGGTCATGGCGATGATCGTGCCAAGCTGGTTGTTGATCATCACCAATCGTCCGTCATCGGCCACAAGTCCCAGCCAGACCAGCACGTCGTTGATCACCCCCTGTTGCTGCAGCATGACCTTCCAGGCCGAGGTCCGCACCAGCAGCGAGGTCCAGAAGGGCAGCAGCACCAGGATCATCAGCAGGTTGGCGGTGCGCATCGGCAGCGTCGACAGCAGGTAGGCCACCGGGTAGGCCAGCGCGATACAGCTGAAGGTGATGACAAGGCTCATGAACATGGTGCGCTTGAACAGCAGGCCGTAGATGCGTTCGTCCTCGTCCCGCATGGCGGCGCCATCCGGCGTCTTCTGCATGTCCACCGCGTTCAGGAAATAGCCGTTGGTGTATGCGGGGCTGTAGGTCTTGATGGTCTGCCAGACCCGTGTGTCCAGCCAGTCCTCGTCGATCTCGCCGAATGCGGCCTGAAGATCGGCAGTCTGGAAATCAGGGCTGTCCACCAGCGCGTCGGCTGCCTTGAGCATCTCGGCGCGCGGTCCGTTGTAGGACGAGACATCACCATCACGCAGGTCTTCGTAAAGCCGGGTGACAACGAGGGTCCAGGGTTCTTCCTCGAACGGGCTGTCCTCGTCCTCGTCACGCACGAAGGTCGCGAACCGGCTGTAGGCCTCTGCCGTGCGCGGCAAGACATCGGCGATGTCGTCGCGCATCTCGAAGGCCGGGATAGGATCGTTGAAATCCTCGTTGTTCTCCTTGGCCTTGTCCTCGGCTTTGACCCAGGCCTTGTAGGCCGCCACGCTGTCGGCGGTGCCCATCAGCTCTGCCCAGGGCAGCGCCTCATCCCAGGCCTCGTCGAGGTCCTCGAACTGGTCCAGGTAGACTTCGCCGATGTCGTCCAGGCCACGACCCGACTTGCGGAACAGCGAAGACACGCCGGTCAGCTCGTAGTTGAGACGCGAGCCCAGCCGCGTGTGCAGCTTGTATTCGGCGGCCAGGAAGATATCCGTGTAAGCCGCGTCGAAGACCGCATCGCCCGGGAGCTCGCCGCTGGTGTCATCCCAGTCGGCCAGCGCCTCGACGGTGCGGGGCAGCGTGTCGCGCACGATCTGGTTTTCCACCGACCGGAACAGCATGTCCGCGATAGGGGCAATGAAGGTCAGCAGCACGAAGATCAGCAGCGGCGCGATCAGGGCCAGCGCGCGCATCTTCTGCGCCCGCAGGGCCCGCGCCAGGCTGCGTTTCAGGGGTGTCCCGTCGGCGGCCAGCACCGGGCCCCCATTGCCGGAGCCGTGCCGCGGTTCACTTTCCCGCGCGTCCAGTGCGGCCGCCTCGTGAAAGGCATCCTCCGGCGTCGGTGCGTCGGACGTCTGCGGTCCGGATCCCTTCAGCGTGCTCATGCCGCGCCCTCCACTAGAATGAGTGTGCCCTCGGAATGGGCCTGTCTGATTTTCACGAGGTCCTGGTAGGCCGGATCGTGATAGGCGGCCTTGGCCGCGTCATAGCTGGGATAGGCGATCACCACGTGGCGCGCTCCCAGTTCCCCCTCGAGCACTTCGGCCCGTCCGCCGCGCACGATGTACCGCGCGCCAAAGCCGCGCATGATCGGGGTGTTGCCGTCGACATAAGGCTTGTAGGCCTCGGGATCGTTCACCGTCACATGGGCGATCAGGTAGCCCAGCGGCGCCTCGCCGGCCGGCTCGGGCAGATCCTCGTCATTGCCTTCGGCGACCATGATCGCGCTGGTCGCATTGTCCCGGCGGATCTTGGCAACGTCCTGGTAGTCGGGGTCGTGATAGGCCTTCAGCGCCGTATCGTAGCTGTCGAATTCAAAGACGACGTGCCGTTCGTTGGCCGTTCCCTCGACAACTTCGGCCTGCCCGCCGCGCACCAGGGGCCTGGCGCCGTAGCTCAGCAGGATCGGCGTGTCCCGGGCCACGTACTCCTTGTACGGCTCGGGATCGGTCACCGTGATGTGGCCGATGATATAGCCCTTCGGCATGTGGTGTCCCCGTCGTTTATATTGGTCCGTGGCGGGCGGTGCCGCCCGCCACGAACGATGTTGTCCTCACGGGGCGGGGATCATCCCCGCCACGGCGCGAGATCAGTTCTGGGCGAGCCAGGACTGGAATTTCGCGTCGATGTCGTCGCGGTAGTCAGCCCAGAACTCGTAGTTGTAGAGCAGGGTGTTGCCCGCGTTCGCCGGATCGGTCGGCATGTGCGGCGCCATGTCGATGCCCAGTTCGGCGTGCTGCGACACCATCGGGGCCGAGCTTTCGCGCGCCGGACCGTAGGAGATGTACTTGGCCTGGTCGGCCAGACGTTGGGTGTCGGTCGCGAAGTAGAGGAAGTCCATCACGCGCGCCAGGGCGTCGTCGGACAGGCCCTCGGGCACAATCCAGCCGTCAAGGTCGAACACCTGCATGTCCCAGAGCATCGCCACCGGCTGGTCCTGCTCCTCGATGACCGAGAAGAGGCGGCCGTTGTAGGTCGAGCCCATGAAGATCTCGCCATCCGCCAGCAGCTGCGGCGTGTCGGCGCCGGCCGACCACCAGACCACCTGATCCTTGATGGTGTCCAGTTTCGCAAGCGCGCGGTCCTGGCCTTCGTCGGTTTCCAGGACGTCGTAGATCTCGTCCTTGGCCACGCCGTCACAGTACAGCGCCCATTCCATGTTGTTCAGCGGGCGCTTTTCCAGCGCGCGCTTGCCCGGGTAGGTTTCCAGGTCGAAGACGGCGCAGACGTCGGACGGCGGCTCGACGCCTTCCGGCACCATGTCGGAACGATAGCCGAAGGTGGTCGAGTAGACGATCTGCGGGATGAAGCAGTCGGAGACGATCAGGTCGCCGAAATCATCTTCCGCGCCGGTGCCATCGGGGGCTTCGGCCAGCACGTCGTCAAAGTCGATTTCCATCGCCAGGCCTTCGTCGCAGAGGCGGATCGCCGATGCGGCGGTCACGTCCACGAGATCCCAGGTGATGTTGCCGGCTTCGTTCATCGCGCGCAGCTTGGCCACCGCCTCGGCAGAGCTTTCGTCCCATGCCACCGACACATCCGGGTGCATTTCCAGATAGGGTTCGACGTAGGCTTTCAGCTGCGAGTTCTGGTAGGCACCGCCCCAGCTCACGATGGTCATGTCTTGCGACATGTCCTGAGCCGAAACGCCCGCGGCTGCCACGGTCAGGGCCGTGGAGGCCAGCAGTGTCTTTGTGAGTTTCATTATTTAACTCCCTAGTTAACCCGTTATCTTGGTTGAGGCGATGTTACGGGTACGAACCTCGCCCCAAGGTCGCGTCCCCGCGCGCGTGCAAACGGCGCAGGCGACGGCATTCGGATCACCCGGCGTCGAGTGCCCGGCAATCTTCGGGCAGCCAGCCGATCTCGATCTGGCTGCCGGGCTCCAGACGCACCTGGTCGGGTGCGTTACGGGTCTTAATGACGAAGTCGTCATTGCCCGCGACACGGAGCCTCGTACGGAAGATATCGCCCATGTAGATGAATTCCAGCACTTCGGCCTTCAAAGTGTGCGCGCCTTCCTTCAGGCGGTCCTTGTTGAACTCGACCCGCTCGGGCCGGATCGAAACCCGCGTGCGCTCACCCACTTCGCTGACGTTGACCGGAGTCGCGTCCAGCATCTCGCCGCTGTCCAGCTTCACCTCGCAGGTATCGCCCTTCATCGCCGTGACCACGCCTTCCAGCGTGTTGTTCTCGCCGATGAACTGCGCGACGAAGCTGTTCTGCGGCTTTTCGTACAGTGCGTCCGGCGGCGCCAGCTGCTGGATGCGCCCGTCGTTGAAGACGGCGACGCGGTCCGACATAGTCAGAGCCTCGGTCTGGTCGTGCGTGACGTAGACCACGGTGATGCCCAGCTGGTGCGCCAGATTGGTGATCTCGAACTGCATGTGCTCGCGCAGCTGCTTGTCCAGCGCGCCCAGCGGTTCATCCATCAGGACCAGCTCGGGCTCGAAGACCAGCGCGCGGGCCAGCGCGATCCGCTGCTGCTGACCACCCGACAACTGCGCCGGGCGGCGGCCGCCAAAGGCACCCATCTGGACCATGTCCAGCGCATGCTTGACCTTCTTTTCCCGGTCGGCCTTGCCGATCTTGCGCACCTCCAGCGGAAAGCTGAGGTTCTCGGCCACGGTCATGTGCGGGAACAGCGCGTAGTTCTGGAACACCATGCCGATGCCGCGCTTGTGCGGCGGGATGTTGTTGATGCTGATGCCGTCCAGCTTGATTTCGCCATGCGTGGCGGTCTCGAACCCGGCCAGCATCATCAAACACGTGGTCTTGCCTGACCCGGACGGCCCGAGCATCGTCAGAAATTCGCCCTTCGGCATGCTGAGGTTCAGGTCTTTGACGACGAGCGTTTCGCCATCATAGCTTTTTTGCACGCGCTCAAAGGCGACAAATGCGTCGCCACTAGCTCCATCAGCCACGTCAGACTCCCTGTCTGTTATTTCGCGGATGTTTCTCCGCTGTATTGTGCTCAGACTAAAGCGCGTGACGTTTGGACATGCAAGCAAATCGCTGAAATCTGCGTATGCGGCAGGCAAATACGGCTCTTCCGGTTACAAAAACGGCGTGCAACCAGCCGATCGGAAGGTCAAATCGCCCGATTCGGGCAATATGCCTGCGCCCTTGACAGCGGTTTTCACCGCCACGGCCCGGCACGACACGCCATGACCACTGGTCAACGGAGCCGTCCGGGCAGAGTCCGCGCCAGGGTTTCGGGCACGATCAGCCGTGTCTCGGGCGTGATCCGGACCGCGATCTTCAGCAGGTGGTCCGGACGGAATGCGATGCAACCTTCGGTCGGGAACCTCGGTCGGCGCCAGCGGTGCAGGAAGATGGCAGAGCCCCTGCCCCGTTCGGCCCGGGGCCAGTTCCAGTCGGTCAGCAAGACGAGATCATACAGGCGGTCGGCACGGCGCAGGCGCTCATGGCTCCCCGCGTAGGGCGCGCGCACCATGAGGTTATAGTCCTCGTCGCCGGGATCGTCCGACCAAAGGTCACCCGGCCCGATCGGCACCGCCCAGTCGGCGGGTCGCGCGATCCGGTCAGGGCGGTAAAGCATGCCCGTGATGCGGTGCTCCCCCGCCGGGGTGGCGCCATCCCCCTCACGCTTGTCCGTACTCACGCCACCCCGTCCCACAGAACAGGGCCAGACCCGCCCTGCGAAACGCAGCCCGCGCGGCGTCAGGATCATGTCGCCGGCGCTCATCGTATTCCGGGCTCCAGCTCGCTTGGATCGACGACCTCGACGCGCCAGAACGCGCGCGCCTCGGGCGGCAAGGCGGCCAGCGCGCTTTCCCACTCCGGCCCCCGGATGGCGCGCCGCAGGGCCCAGGCCACCGACTCTACGCAGGTGTCCGGGGTCAGGTTGTGATTGGGTCTTAGCGCCTGCGCCTCCCGGATCAGATCATCGCGCGATGCCCAGGGCGCAGGCGGCACCTCTGGCTGCCAGCCCGCAACGAAAATCGCCCGGGGCACGCTGGGCAGCACACTGGCAAAGCGCAGCCCCTCTTCCGCCGTCACCCGTCTCCGGAAAACATGAAACACGCCATCCAGCGCCGTGTAGGCCATGTTGTCCGACTCGAGGTTCATCCGCGCCTTCAGATCGTCCAGAAAGGCCCGGTACTCGCGGCTGGCGTGGCGGTATGTCCAGGGCTGCGGCACGGCTCAGGCCGCTTCGGCGCGGTTGATGCGCTGCATCACCTGGGCGCCGATCTCGAAGGACCGCAGGCGCGATGCGTGGTCGTGGATCTGCCCGGTCAGGATCACCTCGTCCGGCGCGAACCGGTCGATAAAGCCCCGCAGTTGCGCTTCAACCTGCCCCGCGTCGCCCACGGCACTGATCCGCAGCGCCTCGTCCAGCGCGGGCATCGCGCCCGGGGGCACCACAGAGGACAGGTCCTCGACCGGGGCGGGCAACTTGCCCGGCTTCCCGGTCCGCAACCGGAAAAAGGCCTGCTGCATTGTCGTACGCAGCCTTCGCGCCTCGGCCTCCGTATCGGCGGCAAAGACGTTGATCGCCACCATCGCATGGGGCCGGTCCAGCGTGGCGGAGGGCCGAAAATGCCGCCGGTAGACCTCCAGCGCCTGTTCCAGCGCCTGCGGCGCGAAATGCGAGGCAAAGGCATAAGGCAGCCCCAAAAGAGCCGCCACCTGCGCCCCGTGCAGCGAAGACCCCAGGATCCACAGCGGCACCTCGGTCCCCTCGCCCGGCAGCGCGCGCACCGGGCGGCCTTCCTGCGGCGGCCCCAGTAGCTCGCGCAGCTCGCCCACCTCGGCATGGAATTGCTCGGCGCGTTCCGGATGCACCCCCAGCGCCCGCATCACCATCGCGTCGCCCCCGGGCGCGCGGCCAAGGCCAAGGTCGATCCGGTCGGGGTACAGCGTCGCCAGCGTGCCAAAGGCCTCGGCCACGGCCAGGGGCGCGTGGTTGGGCAGCATGATGCCCCCGGCCCCCACGCGCATCCGGCTGGTCAGACCGGCGACATGGCCCACAAGGACCGCCGTCGCCGCCGAAGCGATGCCCGGCATGTTGTGATGTTCCGCCATCCAGTAGCGGTGATAGCCCCAGGCCTCGGCCTTTTGGGCAAGATCGCCGGTGTTGCGCAATGCGTCGGCGGCGGTGAACCCCTCGGGCACCGGCGACAGGTCGAGCAGGGAATAATGCATGTGCGTCTCCTTCGGACCAAAGCTAGGCACGCGAGGCCGCGCTGACAACGCCGCCTCCCCTGCGCCACCGGCTTGGGACCGCCTATCGTTTCTTTGGGCTGAAAATACCTTTGGGGGTCCGGGGGCAAGGCCCCCGGCGACCGCCACGGGCGCTCACTTACAGCAGGTGTCCCGACTTCGCCGCCTTCACCGCCAGGTAATGGGTGTTGTGCACGGTCTCGCCCACCTTCAGCGGGACGCGCTCGGTCACGCCAATGCCACAGCTTTCCATCATCCGCATCTTGGCCGGGTTGTTGGTCATCAACCGGACAGCGGAAAAGCCCATCTTGTCCAGGATCTGCGCCCCCAGCCGAAAATCGCGCTCGTCGTCCTCGAACCCCAGCCGGTGGTTCGCCTCGACCGTGTCGAACCCCTGGTCCTGCAAGGCATAGGCGCGCATCTTGTTCGCCAGACCGATCCCGCGCCCTTCCTGTTGCAGGTACAGCAGCACGCCCGCGCCTTCCTGCCCCATCTGCATCAGCGCCGCGTTCAGCTGCGGGCCACAGTCGCATTTCAGCGACCCCAGCAGATCGCCCGTAAAACAGGCCGAATGCAGCCGCGCCAGCACTGGCTGGGCACGGTCGGGGCGGCCGATCTCGATGGCATAATGTTCTTCGGACCCGTCCGCGGGGCGATAGATGTGCAGACGCGCGTTTTCGGCGGCGCGCAGGGGCACGCGGGCGGAGACCACATGCTCCAGCTCCGGCAGGGCCTCCAGCAGCGGGGCCGCCTCCATGCCGTCTATTTCCAGCAGACCCTGTGCCGCGGCGGTTCCGGGCGCCACGGGCACGACCAAGGCTGCCGGCAGCAACCGCGCGCCCTTGCACAACTGCAGCCCCAGCCGGTGTAGCATGACCGAGCCGTCGCGCCGGGTCTGCAACGGGCCTTTCATCGGGTTGGCCAGGTCATCGGCGGGATCGGCCAGGTCCTGCACCCAGGACAGGCGCGCATCCTCGGGCACGATCACCCGCGCCACGTCGCCGTCATAGGCCCGCGCCTTCAACGTGGCCGCCCGCCGGTCGGTCAGGGCCAGGTCCAGAGGCCCCAGCGCCCGCATCGCGCACAGCCGCGCCTCGGACAGGGTCTCGGCAGCGGCGACGAGCACATGCGCGCCATCCGCGCGCAGACCCACGGGCACCCCCATGCGCAGGTCCGCCCGGGCCCGCGCCAATGTTTCGTTCAGGTCCGGACCCAGTCCCACCTCTGCACCCTCCGGCTGGTCAACTCCCCGGCATCCTGTAACATTTCCGCCCTCAGCACACGAGGACGTGAAAGTCTTGCAGCAAAGCTTGCCGGAGGCGCACTCTGTCCACATCTGCGAGAAAAGGCAACACGGAGGGCCGCACAATGGCGCAACTGCGAAACATCCTGCTGGTCGACGACGAAGAGGACCTGCGCGAGGCCCTGGCCGAGCAACTGGTCATGACCGAGGACTTCGAGGTCTTCGAGGCGGATGCAGGCGCCAGCGCGATGGCCCGGGTCAAGGAACAGATCTACGACCTGGTGATCCTGGACGTCGGCCTGCCCGACACCGACGGGCGCGAATTGTGCCGATTGATGCGCAAGCAGGGCGTGAAGTCGCCGATCATCATGCTGACCGGACATGACAGCGACGCCGACACAATCCTTGGCCTCGATGCGGGCGCCAACGACTATGTGACCAAGCCGTTCAAGTTCCCGGTCCTGCTGGCGCGTATCCGCGCCCAGCTGCGCCAGCACGAACAGTCCGAGGACGCGGTGTTCACCGTCGGCCCCTATACCTTCAAGCCCTCGATGAAGATGCTGGTCACGGAAGACGAAAAGAAGATCCGCCTGACCGAGAAAGAGACCAACATCCTCAAGTTCCTCTACCGGTCGACAGAGGGTGTCGTGCCGCGCGACACCCTGCTGCACGAGGTCTGGGGCTACAATGCCGGCGTGACGACGCACACGCTGGAAACGCATATCTATCGCCTGCGGCAAAAGATCGAACCCGATCCGTCGAACGCGCGCCTGCTGGTGACAGAATCTGGCGGATACCGCCTTGTAAGCTGAGTGGCACACACTTAGGTCGCATTGCACGGAACAAAGATGCACGGCTAAGTTTTGTTTCGAGCGGATTTGACCCAGATCATAGTTTCATGACTCGGTCATGTTTTAATCTGGCTCCAAGAGTTCCCGTCGCATGTGCGGGTTATCGCATGCACCTCCCTGTTGGACCTGGCCGGGCATCTTGCCCGGCCTTTTTTTGTTCCGATCCGTCAAGGGGTTCCAATACGCACGCAAAGGGTCGGGTCCCGGCGATGACACCGGGACCCCGGGGTGCGTCCCGTGAGTGCCGAAGGGGGCGTTCCCGTGTCAGTGCTATCCCGGTTTACGCGCAAGGGCATAAGGGTAAACAAGGGGCCGTCGTTCCCCTTGGCCGCCACGCCGACAGACCCCTAGGCGGCGGGATCGTTCCGCACGGGGTCCAGTTCCGCCTCGTCGCGCAGGTTGTCGCGCAGGGTCATCACCTCGTCTCGCAGCCTTGCCGCGTCGCTCATGGTCAGCCCCGCCCGTTCCAGGAAACAGCGCGCGATATCCGCGCTCTGGGCCTGTAATGCGCGCCCCTCCTCGGTCAGCCGGATGCGCACCTGGCGTTCGTCCTCCGGGTCGCGGCGTCGAGTCACGAGGCCCTTGGCCTCCAACCGTTTGACAAGGGGCGTCAGGGTGTTCGAGGCCAGTTGCATCTGCACCGCCAGCGATCCCAGCGGCCGGTCATCCGCCGACCAAAGCGCCGTCAGCACCAGGTATTGCGGATAGGTCAGGCCAAGCGGATCCAACAGCGGCTTGTAGGCCTGCTGCATGGCGTGGCCCGCCGAATACAGTGCGAAGCAGAGCATTTCCGAGGGAGAGAGAGAACTGGACATGACACAGGAATAGATCGCGCAGGATAAAATCGCAAGCATTGACAAATCCACACACGACACAGATGTTTCGCACACGATAAATTCCTGCACGAAAGGAGAATGTCATGAGTGTCGACACGAAATACTGGACCGAGGCTTGGGCCACCGGCGGCGGCCGCAACGGCTCTGCCGGCCTCGAGTCGGGGATGCTGACGGTCACGATGACCAGCCCGACCGAGCTGGGCGGCTCGGGCAAGGGCCACAACCCCGAAGAGCTCTTCGCCACCGGCTATGCCGCCTGCTACCTCGGCGCCATGCGCTTTGTCGCCCAGAATGAAAAGCTGGGCACCGTGCCCGAAGACGCCAAGGTCACAGCCCATGTCGGTATCGGTGGGCGTAGCGAAGGTGGCTTCGGCCTGAAGGTGAAACTGGCGGTCTCGATGCCCGGCGTCGACCGTGACGTGGCCGAAAAGATCGCCGAGCGCGGCCACTTCATCTGCCCCTATTCGCACGCAACCAAGGGCAATATCGAGGTCGAGACCGAAGTCGTCTGACCCAGTTGGCGCGGGGCGCGGCTTCAGCCGCCCTGCGCCTCTATGAACTGGCGCACGGCCTCCTGGACATGGCGGAACCGATCGCCGCCCAGGTGCTTGCCACCGTACCAGCGCGTCACCACCACGATGGTGTCGCGCAGGTCCTCGCGCTCCAGCATGCGCAGGATCACCATGCCGGCGCCGCTTTCGCCATCGTCGTTCTTGAGCGGGCCGCCCTCGGTCAAGCAGGCCCAGGTGTTATGCGTGGCCTTGGCGAATTTCTTGCGCCGTTTCAGCTCCTTGAGAAAGGCCGCCGCGTCGTCGGCACTGCGGCAGGGCCCGCCGGAGACCGCGTAGCGCGACCCCCGGTCGCTGATGATATTTTCCAGCACCAGCACGGGCGCCTCAATGTGTCCCGGTGCGCGGCAGCCGGTCCAGGAATTCTGCCGGGTTGAAAAGATCGACGTAGCCGCCGACACCATAGGCCCGGCATTCCAGGAAACGGTCCGGCGCGCAGCGGCGGTACAGGTCGTCGGTCAGGGCCAACACGCCATGCACGTCGTCAAAGGCCCAGCTGATGAGGAACCCCGGTGCGCTGACCGCGCGCACGGAATTGCCCGTCGCCCCGTCCAGCCAGACGGCAACCTCGTCCCGGTCCAGCGCCTCGCGCGGCGCCGGCAGAGCGTTTTCGCGGTACTCATCCCACAGCATGATCTCGTCGATGCCCAGCGCCTGCAGGTAGTCACTCAGCATCGGTTCCATGATCGCGGGCATGCAGTCTTCTTCGGGCGGATAGATGCCCTGCGCCGTGCAATAGCGGGTCAGCGCCGCGCGCATCCCGTCATCGGTATCGTCGCGCTCTATGTTCAGCGCCCAGAGCCAGACCGTCCGCTCGAACAGCGCCCTGTCCCGGGCGCCGATCGCCTGGCGCACCGCCTCCCAGCGCAGCGGGCTGCCGGTTTGCTTGATGAGGTCGGGAAACTCGTCCGGCGCCGGGTTTTCAGGCATGGGCGGGGCCTCGGCCAGCGCGCTCAACTCGTCGGCGGAGGACACGGTGATGCGCGCAGGCCCGTAATGGGTCGTGTCCGGATGATGCCCCGGAACGGTGAAAAACGGGTTGTAGACCGCAAAGACGTGGTCGTAGTCGCGCGCCCAAAATTCCAGGACGGGAAGCTCTGTCGGGGGATGCTGAATGGCCCGGCCAATGTGATGCATGGGGTCCTGTCGTCGTCTCGTATCAAAGTGCAAACGGGCGGCCCAAAGGCCGCCCGTCCGGGAAACTGCCGACGGCGCGTGCCGCCGGCGGGCAGCGGGGATCACTCCTCCGCTTCTTCCTTTTGCTTGGTGATCTCTTCACCGGTCTCCTGGTCGACCATCTTCATCGCCAGGCGCACCTTGCCGCGGTCGTCAAAGCCCAGCAGCTTGACGTAGACTTCCTGGCCTTCCTTCAGAACGTCCGAGGGATGGTTCAGGCGGCGGTTCTCGATCTGGGAGACGTGCACCAGCCCGTCACGCTTGCCAAAGAAGTTCACGAAGGCGCCGAAATCGACGATCTTGACGACCTTGCCCTTGTAGACCTTGCCCTCTTCCGGCTCTGCCACGATCGAATAGATCATGTCATAGGCCTTCTGGATGGACTCACCGTCCGGCGAGGCGATCTTGATGATGCCCTCGTCGTTGATGTCCACCTTGGCGCCCGACACTTCGACGATCTCGCGGATCACCTTGCCGCCCGAGCCGATCACTTCACGGATCTTGTCGGTCGGGATCTGCATGGTCTCGATGCGCGGCGCGTGCACGCTGAACTCACCGGCCGAGGACAGGGCCTTGGCCATCTCGCCCAGGATGTGCAGACGGCCGTCCTTGGCCTGTGCCAGCGCGGCCTTCATGATCTCGGGCGTGATGCCCGCGACCTTGATGTCCATCTGCAGCGAGGTGATCCCGTTCTCGGTGCCCGCAACCTTGAAGTCCATGTCGCCGAGGTGATCCTCGTCGCCCAGGATGTCGGTCAGGATGCCGTAGGAGCCGTCATCTTCCAGCACCAGGCCCATCGCCACACCGGCAACCGGCGCCTTCAGCGGAACGCCTGCATCCATCATCGACAGCGAGCCGCCGCAGACGGAGGCCATCGAGGACGAGCCGTTGGATTCGGTGATCTCGGAGACCACGCGGATCGTGTAGGGGAAATCGGTTGCCGCCGGCAGCACCGCCTGCAGCGCACGCCATGCCAGTTTGCCGTGGCCGATCTCACGACGACCGGGCGAACCAACGCGGCCAACCTCGCCCACCGAATAGGGCGGGAAGTTGTAGTGCAGCAGGAAGTTCGACCGGTAGTTGCCGTGCAGCGCGTCGATGATCTGCTCATCGTCGCCGGTGCCCAGCGTGGTCACGACCAGGCCCTGGGTTTCGCCACGGGTGAACAGCGCCGACCCGTGGGTCCGCGGCAGCAGGCCGGTTTCGCAGACGATCGGGCGCACCTGGTCAAGGGCGCGGCCGTCGATGCGGCGGCCGTTCTTGACCACATCACCGCGCAGCACCATCGATTCCAGCTTCTTGATCGCGGACCCCAGGTTCGGATCTTCAAGCTGTTCCTCGCTGAGGCCGGCCTTGATCTCTTCCTTGACGGCGGCAACCGTGGTCACGCGCTCCTGCTTGTCGGAGATCGCGTAGGCGGCGCGCATCTTGTCTTCGCCCGCGGCCTTGATCACGTCGAACAGGGCCGAGTAATCCGGCGGCTGGAAGTCGAAGGGTTCCTTGGCCGCGTCTTCGGCCAGCGAGATGATCAGGTCGATGACCGGCTGGATCTGCTCATGCGCGAAAAGAACCGCGCCCAGCATCTCGTCTTCGGTCAGTTCGTAGGCTTCGGACTCGACCATCATGACCGCGTCCTTGGTGCCCGCGACAACCAGGTCGAGCCGCTGCTCGGGGTTGTTGCGCAGCTGGTCCATGTCCTCGACGGTCGGGTTCAGGACGTATTCGCCATCTTCAAAGCCGACGCGCGCACCGGCAATCGGGCCCATGAAGGGCGCGCCGGAAATGGTCAGCGCGGCGCTTGCGGCGATCATCGCCACGATGTCCGGGTCATTGACCAGGTCGTGCGACAGGACGGTGCACATCACCAACACTTCGTTCTTGAAGCCGGGGACGAAGAGCGGGCGGATCGGACGGTCGATCAGGCGCGCGGTCAGCGTTTCCTTCTCGGTCGGCCGTGCTTCACGCTTGAAGAAGCCGCCGGGCACCTTGCCGGCCGCGTAATATTTTTCCTGGTAATGGACGGTCAGCGGAAAGAAGTCCTGGCCTTCCTTCTGCTGCTTGGCAAAGGTCACGTTGGCCATGACGCTGGTCTCGCCCAGGGTGGCGATGACGCTGCCGTCGGCCTGACGGGCAACCTTGCCGGTTTCCAGCGTGAGCGTTTCCTCGCCCCACTGCATCGACTTTTTGACTTCTTTGAACATCAGTTATCCTCTAGGAGGCGCTCCGGCCCCTGCCGGTCCTCCGTTTGACTGGCGGCCCCATTGCCGCCGACCCCTTCATCATCCCATGCGCCGGGGTCAAAGCGTCACGTCTCAGATGACTGGCGCCATACAGGTATTTCGGCAGTTTGGAAAGTGACGATTGGCGGCGATGCCTATCGGCAGTCTGCTTTGACCCAAAGGGTAGCGTCCTGCGCGCCCGCCACCGAACGCTGCGCATTATAGGCTGGGTCAAAGCCGATCCAACGGCAGCGGTCGTGTTGTTCCAATGCCTTACGGGCGAGAGCCGCACGCTGTGAAACCGAAAGGTTCAACCGTTTGCCGCACAAGCCGTTTTGGATGGCAATGTAGGTGCATTGCGCCACTCTCCCGTTCCGGTTCACGTAGGCCTCACGGCCATTCAGGCTTTTCACAAGTTGGACACTGACGCCTAGGATTTTAGCCTCGCGCTCAAAATCCGCTTCCTTGGCGTAGCCCAACTTTGCCTTGACCGCGTCATTCCAACCGAAGACGAAAAACAATGGCGTCGCTTCGCGCGGCCCGCTGTCGCTGCGCATCTGGCGCCAACTGATCGAATACTCGCCCAATTCCGCCTGACCTTCAGGCCGCACGCCCGTATTAGTGCCTCCGCCGCAAGCGGCCAGAAAAAACAACCAGGTCAGGCTTAGAAGGATCGGGCGCATTGGGGCTCCGGTAATGAAATTGTGGCGAACTCAGGCGCGGCTATCAAGTGTCCGCCCTGTGCACAAGGCGGAATCAATCTGGCCACAAAGCGGGAACAAAGAAGACCCACAGGTCAGTATCCCCGTTTTCCGAGATCGGAGGTCATGCTAATGGCGAGCCGGTTATTCAACGAAAAGTACGCATATGAACATTCTTCAGATTGCTTCCCTCCTCATCGTCCTTGCCGCGGTCTTTGGTGCCATCAACTATTTCGTCCTGCGCCTGCCTTCAGCGATCGGCATCCTCGTCGTCGCCCTGCTGACCTCGATGGCGGCCCTTGCGCTGGACACGATGGTGCCCTCGCTCACGCTGGCCGAGGATCTGCGCGCCATCGTCACCGGCATAGATTTCTCCGACGCCTTGCTGGAGGGGATGCTGGGACTGTTGCTGTTCGCCGGCGCCCTGCACGTCAAGCTCTCGGACCTGCGCGCGGTCTGGCCCACGGTCCTGCTGATGGCCACCATCGGCGTGGCGCTGTCTACCGCGGTGATCGGGCTTGGCTTTCACTGGCTGACCGGCGCGCCGCTGCTGATCGCGCTGGTCTTCGGGGCGCTGATCTCGCCCACGGATCCCGTCGCCGTCATGGGCGTCCTGAAACAGGCCAATCTGCGCAAATCACTGGAAACCCAGGTCGCGGGCGAAAGCCTGTTCAATGACGGCGTGGGCTATGTCGTCTTCCTGGTGCTGGTCGGGCTGGCCTTTCCGGCGCTCTCGCATGGCCACGGCGATGCCGCCCACGCCAGCCCCGCGCTGGACGCGGCCAGGCTCTTTGCAAAGGAGGCGCTCGGCGGTGCGGTGCTGGGCCTTGTCCTGGGCTGGCTGACCTTCCGCGTCATGCGCCATATCGACGATTATTCCCTCGAGGTGCTGATGACCTTGGCGCTGGCCTTCGGCGGCTACGAACTGGCCATCGCGCTGCATGTCTCGGCCCCCATTGCGGCGGTCTGCGCCGGCCTGCTGATCGGCGACATCGGGGCCAAGCACGGCATGTCCGAGGAAACCCGCGAATACGTCGAGAAATTCTGGGTACTGGTGGACGAGATCCTGAACGCCGTCCTCTTCATGCTGATCGGGGTCGAAATCTTTGCCGTGCAACTGGAAACCGACATGCTGGTGACCGGCGTGATCTGCTTCGCGCTGGCGCTGTTCGGGCGGCTTTGCGCGGTGGTGGTACCGATCCTGATGCTGCGGCCGTTCCGGAGTTTCGCCCCCGGCGTCATGCCGATCATGACCTGGGGCGGGCTCAAGGGCGGCATCTCTGTCGCCCTCGCTCTGTCGCTGCCCGACAGCGAGTGGAAGCCGCTGATCCTGACCGTCACCTACGTGATCGTGGTCTTCTCGATCATCGTGCAGGGGCTGACCATCGGCAAGCTGGCCAACCGGGTCGGGCGCGAACCCGACCTGGTCTGAGTCACAGGCCCGCCCTGTCCAGCGTCGCGCGCTCTGCCCGGTTCAGCCGCTCCAACGCCTCGTCCGGGCCTCCTGCCCGGCACCAGATCGCCAGGCAGGATTCCGGCGACCAGGGCAGCACCGCCCCGGCCATCCAACGCCGCAGCGGCGCCGGCAGGCTGTCGTAGACCCGCATTGCATCGCCCCGGCGGCGGCGCGGCCTGATCGCCACCGCACCACGGTTGCCGTTGCGGCGGGCCATCACGCCACCTCTCGCGCGTCCCGCCACTGGGGGAACGGGTCCGGTTGTTCCGCCCCCGTCACCTCAGACACAAGACAGGCTTCCAACCGCGCCTTCAGGTCGGCCCAGTCGATCCCCGCACCGATAAAGACCAGTTCATGCCTCCTGTCGCCAAAAGGCTCGGCCCAATGGGCCAGGAAATACTCCTGCGCCCGCGCATCCTTGGGCCAGTTCTCCTTCGGGACCGTCGCCCACCACTTGCCCAACGGTTTCACGCTCGACAAGGCGCCCGCCAGCGAGAATTCGGCCACCCAGTCGGGCCGCGTCGACAGCCAGAAATGCCCCTTGGCCCGGATCACGCCCGGCAGGCTGCCGTTCAGCAGCGCGTGGATACGCTCCGGGTCAAAGGGGTCGCGCGCCCGGAAGACGTAGCTGGCGATGCCGTATTCCTCGGTCTCGGGGACGTGATCGGCAAAGCCGTACAGTTCCTTCGCCCAAGCGGCATGTTCATGCGCCTTGTCGAAATCGAACAGTCCGGTTTCCAGGACCTCGGCGGTCGCCACCTCGCCGTGATCCGTGCGGATGATGCGCGCATCGGCATTCAGGCTGCGGATGATCTTTTGCGCTGCGTCCACCTTGAGCGCGCCCGCATCGCTGACCTTGTTCAGAACGACGACATCGGCAAACTCGATCTGGTCCGTCAGCAGATCGACAAGGGTGCGCTCGTCTTCCTCGCCCAGGCTTTCGCCCCGGTCCGCCAGGAAATCATGGCTGGAGAAATCCTCCAGCAGGTTGCAGGCATCCACCACCGTCACCATCGTGTCCAGCCGCGCGACATCCGACAGGCTCTCGCCCGCGTCATCCCGGAAGGCAAAGCTTGCCGCCACCGGCAGCGGCTCTGCGATGCCGGTCGATTCGATCAGCAGCGTGTCGAAACGCCCCTCTTCAGCCAGGCGCCGCACCTCGATCAGCAGGTCCTCGCGCAGGGTGCAGCAGATACAGCCGTTGGACATTTCCACCAGCGTCTCGTCCGTCTGGCTGAGGTTCGCGCCGCCCGCGCGCACAAGGTCGGCGTCTATGTTCACCTCGGACATGTCGTTCACGATCACGGCGACGCGCCGCCCTTCGCGGTTGTTCAACACCCGGTTGAGCAGCGTGGTCTTACCCGCCCCCAGGAATCCGGAAAGCACGGTCACGGGGATGCGGGGATCGGTGTCGGGCATGGTCAAGCTCCCTATTCGACAAGAAACAGGAGTGTGTTATAGTATAACATAACAATCTCGACCAGCCCCAAACCCCACTGCGCAAAGAAAAACCGCGCTTCCCGGAGGGGAAACGCGGTCAATCCGTTCAGCGACAGGACAGTGCCTTAGCGGCGGATGCCCAGGCGGCCGATCAGCGAGCGATAGCGCTCTTCGTCCTTGCCCTTGAGGTAGTCCAGCAGCTTGCGGCGCTGGGCAACCATCATCAGAAGGCCACGACGCGAGTGGTTGTCCTTCTTGTGGGTCTTGAAGTGTTCGGTCAGGGTCGAGATACGCGAGGTCAGGATGGCCACCTGCACTTCGGGCGAACCGGTGTCGCCTTCCTTGGTGGCGTATTCCTTCATCAGGCGGGTCTTTTCTTCCGCGGTGATCGACATCGGGGTCTCCTTTCGGATTAAAGGGTTATGGCACAAGCCGGGATGTCGTCCAGCAAGGCCCGTGGAGAGGTCCGCCAAAGCGGATGCGCGCAGGTACGCGATTCCTGCCCCCTTGGCAAGCCCGCCAACCTACGTCGCCAGGTCCAGCGCGGCGGCATCGCTTTCGCCCACCAGCACGATCGAGGACAGCGGCGGCGCCACGGCAGTGGGCAGGCTGGCCAGAACCGTCCCGCCCAGGCGGATCTCGGTCGTCTCCGGATCATCCTCGCGGGCGGACACCTCCAGCTCGGGTTCCGGTCCGCCGGCGCTGTCGTCATAGACGATCACCAGCTGATCTTGCTCCGCGTCGTAGTCCAGCGGGTCCGCGCCGGCAAGCTCTGCCGACGCGTCGTCCGACGCCGCCGGCGCATCTACCCGGAAGGCCTCCAGCTGCAAGGCCCCTGCCCCCGTCTCTGCCAGCTCAGCATCCTCGACCGGGTCCAGCCCGGCGAGGTTGATCAACCCCATGCGCGCAAACAGCGACCGCCCGTCCTCAAGCGCGGCGCCTTCCGGCGTGCCCTCGTCGATCCCCTGCGGAAAGAACTGGAACACCCCCAGTGAGGCCGGCGACAGGGGCGAGGCCGGCAGGCCATCGTCCCCATCGTCGCCCGTGTCGGCAAGCGCCTCGTCCGCATCGTCACCGATGCCGACGATGGCCACCGAACCAAGCGCTATCAGCCCCATGAGCCCGGCCAGTAGATACATCGCTGCAGCCCCGTTTCCCGCCTTACCGGCAGCGACGGGCACACCGCGCCGCCCCGGTTCAGGCCGCGACTATGGCAGCACGGGGTAAAGCAAGGCTTACTCGGCCTCGTCGATCTTGATTTCCTCGATCAACGCGGTCGCCCAGTCGCCCAGGATCGGGATGAACTCGATCTGGCTCAGCAGCAGGACAACGACCGAGACCAGCGCCGTCGCCCCCAAGGCCGTCCCCAGGCCCAGCATCATGCCCCGCAGGAACTGAAAGGCCATCAACCGCGCCAGGTTGTTGTGCACCCGGACAAAACGGTGCTGGTTCAGGCGCTTGACCTCATCGGCCAGACGCGCCACTTCCTGCCGCAGGGCCTCGGTCTCTGTTTCAGGCGGCATAGCGCATCTCCATCGGCCAGGGTTCGGGGTGGACCGCGTAGGACACATAGAGCGGGTGGCGCGGGTGGCCCGCCTTTGTCAGACCCAGGTGGCGCACATCACCCCGCAGCAGTGGCGCCGCCCGCGGCCCCGCCCCTTGCAAGGCGCCATGCACACCCCAGGCCGCCAGCGTCAGATCCGCCGCGCCCGACCAGTCGCGCAACAGTGCGGCATTCTCCGGCCCTTCCGGGTCCTCGGCGCGGCGCAGGTCCTGGGGCCGGGTGGCGCGAAAGGCGAACAGGTTGGCGATCCGCATCGCCCCGTAGCCCAGCGCCTTCGTCCGTCGCTGGCAGCGCTCGATGGTCGGGTCGTTCGCCAACTCACTGGCCGTCGAGGGGTTGAGCATCACGAACAGCACCTCTCCCGCGCCCGGATCCCAGACCCGGCGCAGCCCGTAACGGTAGCGCTCGCAAGGCGAATAACAGGCGGTGCTCCGCTCTCCATCCTTTTCCGCGTGCCTCTCGATCATGGCCGCAAGCTGCCCCGCCCGCGCCGGGGGTTCAAGGGCGATTGACATTCACACCTGCCTGCGGCCCCCTGCCGCCACAGTCACCGGAGCACCCCATGAACATCCAGATGATCGAGGCCGCCGCCACCCGCGCCCGCGGCATCACCCGCCGCACGCCGCTCTTGTCCTCGCCGACGCTGGACGCCATCGCCGGGCGCCGCGTCCTGGTCAAGCCCGAGTGCCTCCAACATACCGGCAGTTTCAAGTTCCGCGGTGCCTGGTCGGCCCTGACCGCCCTTCCGGAAGACCAGCGCGCCAAGGGCGTGATCGCCTTTTCCTCGGGCAACCACGCGCAGGGGGTGGCGCTGGCCGCGCAAAAGCTGGGGGTTCCGGCGGTGATCCTGATGCCGTCAGACGCGCCCGCCGCCAAGATCGAGGGCACCCGCAGCTACGGCGCCGAGGTCGTGCTCTACGACCGGACTACCGAAAGCCGCGAAGAGATCGGCGCCGCGATTGCCGCCGAACGCGGGCTGACGCTGGTCAGACCCTACGACGAACCGCAGGTCATCGCCGGCCAGGGCACCTGCGGACTGGAAATCGCCGAACAGGCCGCCGAGGCAGGCGTGACAGAGGCCGACGTGCTGGTCTGTTGCGGCGGTGGCGGCCTGACCGCCGGGATCGCCCTGGCGCTGGAGGCCCGCGCGCCGGGGCTGCGCGTGCGCCCCGCCGAACCCGAGGGCTACGATGACACCGCGCGCTCGCTGCACTCGGGCAGTCGCGAGCGTAACGCGCAAGAGGCCGGTGGTCTCTGCGACGCGATCCTGACCCCGATGCCCGGAGAACTCACCTTTCCGATCAACGCCCGCCTCTGCGGCCCCGGCGTGGTGGTGTCGGACCAGGAGGTGCTGCGCGCCATGTCGCTGGCCCTGCGGCACCTCAAGCTGGTGGCCGAACCGGGCGGCGCCGTGGCCCTTGCGGCGGCGCTCTTTCACGGTGACGAACTGGCCGGTGAGGCGGTGATCTGCACCATTTCCGGCGGCAACCTGGATCCGGCCATGCTGGCCCGCGCGCTCGAGGTCTAGGCGCGCCGGGAGGTCAGGAAAACCCCGCTCCCGACGTTGCGTCAACCTGCTATACTGCAGGCCAGACACGCCTGTTGGGAGACACCCATGTTCCGCCGCCTGACCATTGCCGCCGCGCTCCTGCTTGCCACGCCGCTGGCCGCGCAGCAGGACCGCCTGCTTGGGTTCGACCTCGACAGCTTTGGCAAGACCGTCCTGTCGCGCAAGCAGTTCGGCAGCGATGTCATCCCCGAGGCCGCCTACGGCGCCTACAACAACGAATTCATCTCGGCCTATTCCAGCCAGTCGGTTTTTGCCCGCATCGGGCGCTCCGTCGGGCGGCTGGACGTGGCGACGGACAAGGGCGTTTTTCCCTGCACCGCCTTCCTGGTCGGTGACGACATCCTGATGACCAACCATCACTGCGTGCCCGGCATCCTCGACGACAGCCGGGCCGAGGCGAAATCCATCGTCGGCGTGCGGTTCGTCATGGGCTACACTCAGGAAGGCGTGACCGAGGGCACCAGCTCCTTCCTCGTCGACCCGGTCCCGGTCGAGACCTCGAAACCGCTGGATTACACGCTGCTGCGCATCCTGGGCGACACGCCGGGGCGCGATTTCGGCACGCTGGAACTGGCCGCCGTCACGCCCCATGACAACGATCCCTACTGGATCATCGGCCACCCGATGGGCGAGGCGCAGCGGATCAGCCGCGAGAAATGCCGCGCCAATGCCCCCGCGCTTTCGGACAACAAGCTGCTGCACACCTGCGATACCATGCCGGGCAACTCCGGCTCTCCGGTGATCGACGCAGGCACGCGGCAGGTGGTCGGGCTGCATCATGCCGGATCGGCGAACAACAGCGTCAACTATGCCATTCCGATGGCGGCGATCCTTGCCGCCTCGAACCTGCTGTCGCCCGCCAAGGGGTCCGGCGGGCCGGACAATGCCGAGGGCCGCGCCCTGACCCGCCTGTCCGACGCGCTGCTGATCGACGATGACGACGACCGCCGCATCGCGCTTGAATCGCTGGTATCCGAGGCGCCCGGCACCTCTGCCGCACGCACCGCCGCCCGGCTGCTGGCGGCACTGCAACCGGCCCCGCCGCCCCCGCCCACGCTGGCCGAGCGCATGGCGGCAGATGCCGACGTGCAGGCCTGCGACCGTCTCGCCGGGGACCGCTTTCACCCCGACCGCGCGGCGGGCTTGATGCGCAGCGACGGCACGGTCTTCGAGGCAATGGACGCTAGTGCCGCCATTGCGGCCTGCCAACGCGCGCTGGACAGCTTTCCCGCTCACCCCCGCATGACCGCCTTCCTGGCAGAGGCATTCAGCGCCGCGGAACGCTATGACGAGGCCTTTTCCGCATACAAGGCCGCCGCCGACACCGGCGACGCCGTCGGCCAGGCGGGCCTGGGCGTTGCCTACCTCTGGGGATTGGGCACACCGAAGAACCAGAACAAGGCATTGGAGATGTTCGAGAAATCCGCAGAACAGGGTCACCCGATCGCCAAGACCGGGCTGGGCGTGATCTACCAGCACGGCCAGGGCGTTCCCGCCGATCCCGACCGGGCCCTGACCCTCTACCGTGAGGGCGCCGAGGCCGGTTATCACGGCGCGCAGGACCAGCTGGGTGACCTCTTCCTGGCCGGAACCATCGTTGATCAGTCGGACGAAACCGCCGCCTACTGGTTCGACAGGGCCGCCGAACAGGGCAATGCCGCGGCGCAGTTCAACCTTGCGCTCCTGTACGAAAATGGCCGCGGAGTCGACAAGTCCATGACAACCGCCGCCCGCTGGTACACCGCCGCCGCCGAACAGGATCACGCGGAAGCCCAGCAGGCTCTTGGCACTCTCTACATGACAGGGACCGGCGTGGCCGCCTCCGATGCCACGGCGATCGGCTGGTATCGCAAGGCGGCAGCGCAGGGCGACCCGGTCTCGCTCGCAAGCCTGGCATGGATGACCGAGAATGGGCGCGGCACCAGCAAGGACCCGGCAGAGGCGGCCCGGCTCTACATCGAGGCCCTGCGCGCCGGCAGCGACGGACCCGTGACCCGCGACACCGCCGACTGGCCCCGCGACACCGCCCGCGCCCTGCAAGAGGCCCTGGCCCGCGCGGGCGTCTACCAGGGCCCCACCGACGGCCGCATCGGCCCCCGCACGCGCGAGGCGATGCGCAGCCTCCTGCCCTGACGCCCGGAATCGCCCCTGCCTTGCTCCCCTGTCCTTCCCCGGTGTACGAACAGGCGACATGGCGAAACGAGACCCAAGCCCAATGATCCGATCCTTGCTCGCAGTCCTGGCGACAACTTGTTTTCTGGCCAGTCCCGCCGCGTCCGACTACGAAAACATCTTCCCGACCGACAGCTTCGGGGACACCGTCCTGCCTCTTCCGCTCTGGATGCAAGGCGACCGTGGCGAGGGATACCTGCCTTTCGGAAGGCCCGAAATCGAAGAGGTCGCGCGTTTCGGCAAGACCTCCATGATCGCGCAGACCGGACGCCCGGTCGGTCGGCTGGATGTCAGCACCGGTACAGGCGTCCTGTCCTGCACCGGGTTTCTCGTCACCGTGGATCTACTGCTGACCACCGCGCTCTGCGCCCAAGGCACCCCTCGCCCGACGGGCAAGGCCGCAGAGATCGAGTCCATCCGTTTTACCCTCGGCTACCTGGACAAGACCGATCCCGAAAGCGCCGAAGCCTTCGAGGTCGATACGACCCCGGTCGAAATCGACGAGGCCCTGAATTATGCGGTTCTCAGGATCACGTCGGGCCAGCCGGGCGAACGCTACGGTACCCTTGCGCTCACCCACTCAGCCCCGCTCGACCATCAGCCTCTCCGGCTCTACGGGCATCCTTTGGGCTTTCCCCAAAACGTCGCTTACGAGGATTGCTGGGTCGCCACACCGGCCATACTGGACGGCGATCTACGGCACACCTGCGATACCCTGCCGGGAAACGAAGGCTCTCCGCTTGTCCACGCTCTCGAAAACCGGGCGATCGGCCTGCATCTCGGCGGGTTCGGGAACAGCGTCGAACACGCGATCCCGATAGGCCGTATTCTGGACAGCTCAAGCGTTCTCAAGCCCGCGGTTCAGGACTGACCCTCAGTCCAGCCGCCGCGCCTCGTCCTGCAGCATGACCGGGATGCCGTCGCGGATCGGATAGGCCAGCCCCGCCGCCGTGCTGATCAATTCCTGCCGGTCCACGTCATAGCGCAGACCAGTCTGCGTCACCGGGCAGATCAGCGCCTCCAGCATCCGCCGGTCAAATTCAACGCTCATTGAATCAGGTCCTCCTCGCCGCCGCGCAGCGCATATTCGATCAATGTCACCAGCGTCTCGCGCCGTGTGCTCAAAGAGGGCGCTTCCAGCAGCGCCTGCTTGTCCTCGGGGTTGAAGTCCAGCAGCATCGACAGCGAGTTCACCAGCAACTCGTCATCCGCCTGCTGCAGCGTATCCCAGTCCGCCGACAAGTCCTTGGCCGCGAAAAAGCGATCCAGCAAGTCCATGAAACGCACCCGCTCAAAGCACGTGTCCGTCTCGGCCCCCTGCTGGTCGCGTTCGAACCCGTCCCAGTTGACCTCGCAACAGCGGTAAGGCGTGAACCCCTCGACCTCTCGCACGATGCGAAAGCGCGATATGCCGGTCAGCGTGATCATGTAACGCCCGTCCTCGGTTTCCGAGAACTGCGTCACCCGGCCCGCACAGCCGATCCGGTGCAGGCCCCGTTCCTCGCGGCCCGGCACCTGGTGCGGCTGGATCATGCCGATCAGCCGTGTTTCCGTTTTCAGGCAATCGTCGAGCATCGCGAGGTAGCGCGGCTCGAAGATGTGGAGCGGAAGGCGCGCCCGCGGCAGCAGGAGCGCCCCCGGCAGGGGGAAAACCGGGATCTTGCCCGGCAGATCTTTGAGCCGTGTCATGCCCGACAAGGTAGACTGCGCGACCGGTCAGGCAAATATCATCGAGCTCAATTTGCGGCGTCCGTTCAACGCCACCGGATCATTCGGCTTCAGCGCCTCGAAGATGGTGAAAAGCTGGGCCTTGGCGGCGCCATCGTTCCACTCGCGGTCGCTGCGGAAGATCTCCAGCAGCTGGTCCACCGCACCAGCGGCATCGCCATTGGCGTACATCGCCTGCGCCAGGTCGAACCGCGCCTGCTTGTCCTCGGGGTCGGCCTCGACCTTGGCGGTCAGTTCGGCCACCGGGCCCGCATCCGCCGCCTGTTTCGCCAGTTCCAGCGCCGCATGGGCCGCTTCCAGTTCCGGTGCCTTGGAAATCTCGACCGGGGCGCCGTTCAGAATCGCCTCGGCCTGCTCCAGGTCGTCCATCGCGATATGCGCGCGCACCAGTCCCGCGTAGGCGCCGGCATTGGCCGGGTCCTCTTCCAGGATGGCGGCAAAGGTCTGCGCCGCATCCACCGCCGCGCCCTGGTCCAGCATCTCTTCGGCTGCGGCCACGGCATCATCCAGCCCGCCCGAGGCATCGCCACCCGCCGCCTGCACGACGCGATCGACAAAGGCCTTGAGTTCGGATTGCGGCAGCGCGCCCTGGAACCCGTCCAGCGGCTGGCCCTTGAAGAAGGCATAGACCGTCGGGATCGACTGGATGCGCAATTGCCCGGCGATCTGCTGGGCCTCGTCTACGTTGACCTTGACCATCTTGACGGCGCCCTTGGCCGCCTTGACCGCATCTTCGAGCATCGGGCCAAGCGTCTTGCACGGGCCGCACCAGGGCGCCCAGAAATCGACGATGACGGGAACCTCGGCAGAGCCGTCCACGACTTCCGCCATGAACTCCGCTTCGGAGATGTCTTTGATCAGGTTGTCCGCAGCCGGTTGGCCGCCGCCCAGTTCCAGCATGTCGCCCTCACGCGGTTGAATATGTTCAGTGGCGTAGATGGCGTAGCGTGGCCCGGGATGCAAGGGCGGCGGCCCGGTTCATCCGGTTTGGCCGCCTCCGGCGCGTTTTGTACGTTTTGCCGATTTCGACGTACAAAACGTACGTTTTGTACAA
>NZ_JARAMO010000214.1:0-28891 GCF_028807275.1 Mameliella sp. AT18 | reverse complement strand
GACGTACAAAACGTACGTTTTGTACAAACTTCGGGGCCGCGTCACAGCATCGTCCGTGCCCGCGAAACCCCCACCCACATCATCGCCGTGGCAAAGAGGAAATAGAGCGCGACGCCCTATATACTGCGTCTCGATCGCCACGCCGAAGTCGATCAGGTAGCCGGTGATCCCCGGCCCAATGGCAGAGCCGAAGACCATCACCGCCGCCGCCATCGCCTTGATCGCGCCCAGGCTGCGGGTGCCATAGAACTCTGCCCAGAAGGCATTGGGCAGGGTATGTGTCGCCCCCGTGGTCATCGCCACGAACAACAGCCCGACCAGGGTCCAGCCTAGGCTATCACCCAGGGCGAAACAGAAAAACCCAACGAACATGGGCAGTTGCGACCAGGGGATCAGCCGCCCGGTGCCCAGCCGGTCCAGCAGCCCGCCCGCCATGACCATCGCGCCGACCGCCGCCGCCGTGTAGATCGGGAACAGGGCTGTCAGCTCCAGGTGGGACCATCCCTTGACCTCTGCGAAGTGCACCTGCTGAAAGAAAAAAGCGGTGTTGAAGGCCGGCGGCCCCAGCAAGGCCGGCACCATGAACCAGAACAGCCAGTGTTTCAGCACTTCGGGCCGGGCCCAGTGCCTTTGGTCCATGCCCACGGAATGATCGGTTTCCGCATGACTCTGCGGCGTCCGTTCTTTCCTCAGTAGCAACAGCAGGACCGGGACCGCCGCCAAGCTGACACAGGCCACCGCCACCCAAAGCCAGCGCCAGTCCATCACCAGCATGAGCGAGACGAAACTGACCGGCAGCAGCGCCTCACCCAGGGCGAACCCGAGGCCAGCGACCGAAAGCGCCTTGCCCCGCGTCGCAACGAACCAGCGCGACATCGAGACGACGGCGGTGTGGCTGGCCATGCCCTGGCCGCAGAACCGCAGCGCGAAGATCACCAGCGGCAGCAGGGCCGCCCATGCGTTCAGGGCCATGAAAAGGCAGGAACTTGCCAGCAAGATCAATACGATAGACCCGATCACGCGGGTGCGGAACCGATCCGTCAGCGCGCCTGCCCAGACCATGACCACCGCCGAGGCGCTGGTCCCGATGGTGTAGATCCCACCCCATTGCCCGTGGCTGAGGTCGAATCCTTCGCGGATTTCACCTGCAAAGATCGAAATAAAGAAGGTCTGGCCGAAGCTCGACAGAAACGTGAGCAGCGCGCCGGCGGACAGCCAGCGCGCGTTTTCGGCGAGAAAGCGAATGAGACCCATGTCCCGCCCTTGTCCCGCGATGTGTGAAAATGCGGACGCTGAACGCGTCCGCCAGAGGTCAGTTCGAAATGGCGTTCGCCTGGGCCGACACGCCCAGCACCGCCCCGACCATGCCAAAGATTGTCTGCGCCGAGGTGATCGGGCTTTCCGTGGCAAGCACGGTGTCATCGGGCTGGATCTGGAACTTGCGCGCGGCAAAGAGACCGTCGGCGGTGGTCAGGTCCAGCGTGAATACGACTTGCTGCATCCTGGGGCCATGCCCCGTGGGACTGATGGCCTTGGCGGGATACTCCCGCAGCACCAGGACACCTTTGGGATCTGCACGGGTATCGGACAGGCCGCCCATCAGCGACACGGCCTCAAGCGCGGTGACGTAATCCTTGGGGAAATAGATCAGGTTCTCGATCCCGCTGGCGCCAAGGGCGGTAAAGCTGCGGTCATCCTGTTCGATGACAACCGTGTCTCGGGGCAGGAGAAGCGCGTTCTTGGAACCGTCCGACAGCAGTTGCGACACCGAGATCTCGTAGGTCTTGGAGCCGCGCAGCAGGCGGATTCGGGGGTTGCGCAGATCCGGCATCACGCCGCCAGAATCCGCCAACAAGTTGAGAACCTTGTAGTTTCTCGACGGAAGGGGGTAGGCACCGGGTTTGCCGACGCCGCCGACCACGTCAACCGTGTGATCACGGCCCTGCTGCAGGTTAAGCTGAACCTGTGCCGACGGCAGAATCGGTGCAAGCCGTTCCTGGATCTTGGCACGGGCGCCGGTCGCGGTCAGGCCGCGCACGCCGACCTTGTTGACGTAGGGCAGAAAGATCGATCCCTGCGAGTCGACCTCGACACCCTTGATCTCGGCAAAGCGTTCGCCGGGGCTGGTCAGCAGGGAGTTATCCTGGCTGTCCCAGATGATGATGTCGATGCGGTCGCCGGTTCGGATGACCGAGGAACTGCTGCCGTGGCTGGTATTCGGCCAATGGTAGTGCCCGTGCCAGCCGCTGGCGGACCATGTGGCAAGACCGGGAACATTTTCACGGGTGACTTCGATCACCTGGAAAGTCGGTTTTTCCGCGTCCTTCTGGTTGAGTACCTCGGACTGGATCGCCGCGCCGCGCGGCAGGCTGCACGCCGCCAAGGCAAGAACGGCGGCCAACAGGGTGATAAGTCTCAGTTTTGCAGACACTCCAGTCCCCCAACCGGTGTTTGACACTTTCTAGCGGTTCAATCCGCTGATAGACAGTCTGACGGTCGATTGAAAGCGAATTGAGGGTCAAACCGTGGCAGGAACACAGCAATCCCGCAAGGTCCTGCTGATGGGTGCCAGTGGAAAACTTGGCCGAATGCTATGCTCTTTATGGCAATTCAACAGGTTTTCTCTGGTTCCGGTCTACCGTTCGGAAGGGCATGGGGGCCTTGTCTGGCAGGTCGGCGGACCTCTGCCGATGATCGAAGACGTGGCCGCAGTAATTGCCTTTTGGGGTGTGACACCGCGGCCTGGATGCAACTTGGACGATAATTCGCGACTTGCCTTGGCGGCCTTGGACCTGGGCAAGTCAATGGGCGCAGGGGTGGTGCTGCATTGCTCGAGTGCCGCGGTTTATCGGCCGGGGACAAGCCCGGTTTCGGAAGCTGACCGGGCCCGGCCCGTGTCGGACTATGGCCGTGCCAAGCTGGCGATGGAAAAGGCGATTGAGGAAAGAGCCAGTGGCGAGGGGCCGCGCAATATCATCCTGCGGATCGGGAACGTCGCGGGGGCTGACAGTCTCTTTGCCAATCTGCGCCCCGGAGGGCGGATCACGCTGGATCGCTTTCCTGACGGGTCAAGCCCGGCGCGCAGTTATATCGCCCCGCCCGACCTTGTGCGCGTGATCGAGGCGCTGGTCGAAGACGTTACCGCCGAGGGCACCTACAATGTTGCCGCGCCCGTGCCGACGGAAATGGGGGAAATTGCCCGCGCCGCCGGCTGCACCATCGACTGGCGCGTCGCCCCCGAGACGGCGGTGCCGAAGGTCTGGCTGGACACGTCCCGGCTGTCTCGGATCCTTGCTTTGCCATCTGGGGCGGCGGCAGCGGATCACCTGGTCAAGGGCGCCCAAGCGGGGGGCACCTGGCCATGAGGACGCGGCGGCCCCTGCTGCATACGCTTGATTTCCTTTATGCAATCGGGATGACGGTGCTGCTCTCACCACTCATTCTTTACGTGGCGGTCGTGGTCTGGCGCAACGATGGCTGGCCAATCATCTATCGCTCCGAACGGATGAAAAGCCCGACGCGGTCCTTCTTGCTGTGGAAGTTCCGGACGATGAAGAATGACCCGGCCGATGCCGGCGTCACCGGTCCGTCCAAGTCCGGCCGCATCACGCCGACAGGTGCCTGGTTGCGGCGCAAACGGCTGGATGAACTCCCGCAGCTCTGGAATATCCTGAGAGGAGACATGGGCTTTGTCGGCCCCCGCGCGCCGCTGCGCCGTTACGTCGAGAAATACCCCGAGATCTATGCAGAGGTGCTGAAGGAACGGCCCGGGATCACGGGGATGGCGTCGATGGCCTATCACAAGACAGAGGAGCGTCTTCTGGCGCGGACCGAGAGTGCGGAAGAAACCGAAGAGGTCTATTGTCGCCGCTGCATCCCGCGCAAGGCGCGCCTGGATCGCCTGTACGCGGCGCGGCGCAATCCCTGCACGGATCAACGGCTGATGTGGGCGACGGTGTTCCGGCGGGTGTCCATGCACCGGCGCCGCTGAGGATCAGCGGCGCAGAACCTGCGAGTTCACATAGCCGATATAGCTGCCCAGCCAGTGCTTGCCGCTGTAGATGTAACCATCAGAACCGACAACGTAGGCATTGGTGAAATCGCGCGACATGCCGTCGGCGGCGGTACACTTGGCGGTCACAAGCTGCCCGCTGGCGCGGACGAGCCCGGCTGCCACGGGCACGGTGCCACCTGTCGTCAGGTAGCAGGTGTAGCGATGTACCTCGGTTACGTCCTCGGGCGTGAGGAAACGCTGGTCATAGCTGACCCGGCCTTCACGGCGTGCCTTGACGTAGGAAAGCAACTGGTCCTCTTCCGAGGACATCAGGTCGCCGCCCAGGCCACGGGTCGAGGTGATCATGCCATCGCGCAGGACGATCACCTGGCGGGCCGGGTTGCCGTAGGTCTGGTAGGGACCATTGCGCTGGATGTTCTGCAGAAGAACCTGAACCTTGTCACGGCTTTCCAGTTCGAACAGGTAGACGGAATCCGTTGTGGCCCCCAGTGCCTTGGCGATCTGCTGCGGTGTCAGCGGCTTCGGCGCTTCCTTCTTTGAAAAGATCGCCTTGGGCAACTGCTTGAGAATAGCTGCCGTGTCCTTGTTCGCGTTGCCGCAGGAAACCAGGGCCAGGGCCGCCGTCAGGGCCAGGCCGATGCGTGTAATGCTGCGCCGGGTCATCGCCAGAACCTTCCCCAAGAATTGACAGCGTCCGGTTTGTGGTAGTCGCGGACCTGTTCGTAGAGACGCCCGTTGACGTTGAGACGCGCACCGCCGTCCCGCGACAGCGACTGGATCAGGACATCGTTCCGGCGCCGCGACGGTTGGCCGAAGAAGGTGGCCAGCGGCATGGTGAAACGGATGCCCTTGTCGAACGAACCTTCGCCGAAGTCCTCGAAGGAGGCATCGGTAAAGGTGGCATAGGCACCCACGCGCCAGCCATTCGCGAACTCGCGGTCCAGAGCGACCGTCGCGCCATAGTCGCCTGCCAGGTAACGGCCCACGTCAAGCTGTCCGTGGAACCCGTTGCCGAAGGCATAGTAGGCCGAGACATGGCCGTTGACGTTGGGGATCTCGCGCTTGACGCCCGTCACCGGGTCCGTTGTCGTCATGGACTGCAGGCCAAAGAGCTGGTCGAAGTCACGGCGCTGGATGTAGTTCAGCTCTGCCCCCAGTGCGAGACGGCTGTTGACCGGTTTCCACAACAGTTCGGCCGAGGCACCGGCGTACATCTGTTCAAGGTAGCCCAGCGTCACGCGGGAATAGACATTCTTGGCCGGGCGTCCGTAGTGCGCCAGCTGCAGGTACTCGATCGCCGGGTCGCCTTCTTCCGAGTAGCGGGCGTGGTCGGTGCGCACGCGCGGCAGGTTCGACTTGTCGAGGCGTTTCACCTTGTCGAGGTTGCCGGTGAGCTTCTTGGTGATCGACCCGCTGGCAATCAGGTTCGGCGTGATTTCGTATTCCGCCGAGGCGCGCAGACCCGCGTCGAAACGCACAGGGTTGTCCGGGTCAAAGACCGAGAGCTGCACGAACGGTGAAATGGCCCAGGTGAATTTCGGGTAGATGCCGTCATCCGGCGGTGGCGCCTTGCCAAAGCCGTCGCCGAAGTTGGTTCGGGCCAGCATCTCGTTGGCGGCATCATGTTCCAGCCGCTCGAGGTCGGACCGGCGGAAGGTGACGGCGGACATCGCCATGCCGTTGACCACGGGCACGATCTCGAACACCTCGACCGAGGCCGGCATGACTCGGGTCATGACCCGGGCCAGTCTGCCAAAGGCCTGTGACGGGGCGCCGTATTTGGGATTCACCAGGCGAACGGTGACACGGCTGCTTTGCAGGTCGATGCCCTCGACCTCCAACCCTTCCTTGGCGGCGAGGTTCTTGAGCGAAGCCGTGACGGAAGCCGAGCGCTGGGAGTCCAGCGTCCAGCCAAGGTCCGCAGCCGATCCGGGCGCGCGGGGCGCGACCGGAAGGCCCGATGGCTCTGTCCCGCCGGGCACGCCCAGGGTCTTGGGGTTGGTGACAAAGGTGAACTGCGCGCCGATTTCCGTGCCCAGGACGTGGTATAGCGAAAGCTGCCCACCATTCTTGAACCGGTAGTCGACACCGAAGTTCCAGGGGCTGGATTTCTTCGATGTGCCGCGCTGAACCTCATCGACATAGTCGTCAGAGGAGTATTCCACCTTGAAGGTGTAGCGGTCGTTGGGCGAGTAGGAGACCCCGCCAAAGGCGGCCACGTCGCCACGGAAAAAACGGTCGATCTCGGGCAGGCCACCCTGGTTGGTGATCTTGCCCGGCCGCGTGCCCATGTTGCCAAAGGGCTGGTAGGACCCGTAGCGCCCCCAGCCAAGACCGCCGGTCAGCGTCAAGCCGGGATACACCGTTTTCGACGCGACCAGGTATTCGCCCGAGTAGATGCCCGTCCCGATGAAATCCTGGATGCCGACGACCACCGAGGGGCGGCGTTCGGTTTCGGTCAGGAGCTGGTAGCGGAGGTCAAAGCTGCGGTCGAAGAGCGTGCCATTATTGGCGGTGAAGTTCTCGATCGCGGAATAGCGGAAGGTGCCGGACAGCCGCGGGAGGATCTGGAAATAGAGCGTGGTCCGCGATGTGCCGCCGAAATGCGCATAGGTCCCGGCAAGGGTCGCGTCTGGCGGCACCTGTGCGGTGGGCATGTCAACCAGGCCGGGAGAGCCGTACAGGTTGAATGGAAGGCTGTTCACACCCTCCTCTGCCCGGACGGCGCCGCCGAGCGCGGACAGAATGGTGCCCGCAAGCGCGACGCGCCGTACGAGGCCCGATTTTCCGTTGTGAAAACCCGGCATGGTCCCCCACCTCGTTGCCAACACTGTTTCCCGACCCTTGCTAATGTGTTCGTCTAGCCCTGTCCATTCGAAGGCGGCGGCCAGGGCCATATTGTGGGAAAATCGGCACGCCCTTGCCGTCTTGTCCACAAGATGTGCGTGCGCTGCGCTTTAACGGTACATTTTGAAACGTTAATCGAGTGGTAAGCCGCCCACCTCTAAACCTGTACCCAGGTGAGAGAAAGGTGGGAATGATGAGTGGCGACAGCAATGTCGCGCCAGTCATCATCAAACGCAAAAAGGTGATTGCGGGCGAAGGGCATCATGGCGGTGCCTGGAAGGTGGCCTATGCCGACTTCGTGACCGCGATGATGGCCTTTTTCATGTTGATGTGGCTGTTGAACGCGACAACGGAAAAACAACGCAAGGGGATCGCGGACTATTTCAGTCCGACGATCGCGGTGGCCCGGGTTTCGGGTGGCGGCAGCGGCGCATTGGGCGGAGAGTCCGTCTTTGCGGAAAACACGCTGCCTAGAGTCGGAACCGGGGCCACGAGCCTGCGACCGCAAGCCGAGAGCAGCCGTGACCCGGGTCTGGACAGCAAGGTGTCCGAAGGACCGGAAACCGCCGAATTCAAGAAGGTCGAAGAGCTGTTGATGGGTCGCGGCGGCGAAAGCATGGTTGCCGACGAGCTGCTGGAACACATCGTCACCGAGGTGACGGACGAAGGCCTGGTGATCGAGTTCTTCGAGACCGCGCAGGCCCGGCTTTTCGATGACGAAGCGCGGCCGACGCAGCTGCTGAAGGATCTGGCGTTGGTCCTGGCCCGGGCATCCGATGTCGTGTCCAACCCGGTTGCGATCGAGACGCATACGACCAGCTACCCGGTTGTCCTGGCCGAGAACCCGGCCTGGCAGATATCGCGCGACCGGGCAGAGGTCTTTCGCGAACTGGTCATCGCGCGCGGTCTGAAGGAAGCGCGGGTACAGCGCCTGACGGCCTATGCGGACCGGGAACCCAGCACCTCCAACCTGCTGGACCCGCGCAACAGCCGGATCGAGGTTGTCTTCCTGCGCAGGAACTGACTCAGTTTTCGTGGGATTTTACCTGTTAGGCCCGCGTTAAACCCACGCCTTTATCTGTTGTCGTGAATTCGGAGCGACAGCAGAAAGGCTAGTCCATGACAATCTCCTCTTCCCTCAATGCAGGTGTTGCGGGTCTCGCGGCCAATGCGACGCGGCTGGGAACCATTTCCGACAACATCGCGAACTCCGCGACCAAGGGGTACAAACGGGTCGAGACGGATTTCTCCTCGATGGTGATCGCGTCGAACGGGTCCGGCTATACCGCCGGCGGCGTGCGCACCACCACCACGCGGATCATCGACCAGAGCGGCGCGTTGGTGGGCACCAGCAACGCAACCGATATCGCCGTGCGCGGCAACGGGTTCATCCCCGTCGCCGAGGCGACGGAATTCGCGGCAACCGGCGATCCGCAGATGTTCCTGACCACCACGGGGTCCTTCCGGGTCGATGCGGATGGCTACCTGCGGACCGAATCCGGCCTGCTGCTGATGGGCTGGCCGGCCAATTCCGATGGGTCGTTGGCCTCCTACGCACGCGACACGGCGGAAAGCCTGGAGCCCGTGCGGATCAACCGCAATCAGGTCACCTCGGAACCGACGACGGCCATCACGCTCGGCGCGAACCTCGCGGCATCGGCGACCGATTTCGATGCAACTGGCGCACCCGAAGTCCTGCCGATCGAATACATCGACAACCTGGGCCGGTCCGAAACCCTGACGGTGACATTCACGCCGACGATCCCTGCCACGGGTTCGTCGAACGAATGGACGATGACCATCGTCGATTCTGCGACCTCGGCGGGCGGTAACCCTGTCGGCGAATATACCGTGACCTTCAACACCGGCGCGGCGGACGGCGGCACGTTGTCCACGGTGACAACCACCACGGGGGGCACCTACAATGCCACCGATGGCACGATCATCGTCACCACCAATGGCGGCCCGGTCGAAATCACCATCGGCGCCCCCGGCACGAGCGGCGGGCTGACCCAGGTCGGCGACAGTTTCAAGGCGCTCAACATCTCCAAGGACGGGTCCGCCGCCGGGTCCATGACCACGGTCGAGATCGACGAGAACGGCTTTGTCCACGCGCTGTTCGATACCGGCGCCTCGCGCGTGATCTACCAGGTGCCCCTGGTCGACGTGCCGAACCCCAACGGGCTGATCTCGATGGACAAGCAGATCTACATGCCCTCGCCGGAAAGCGGCAGTTTCTTCCTCTGGGATGCAGGAGACGGGCCGGTCGGTGACGTCGTGCCCTTCGCGCGTGAGGAAAGCTCGACCGACGTGGCCAATGAACTGACGGCGATGATCCAGACCCAGCGGGCCTATTCGTCGAACGCCAAGGTCATCCAGACCGTCGACGAGATGCTGCAGGAAACCACCAATATCAAGCGCTGACGGTTCATCCGTCAGCTTTTCAGGGGGTCGCTAAATGTCTCTTTCCGGTGCGCTGTACAATGCCTTCAGCGGGCTCAAGGCCAATTCCCGGGCCGCGGGCCTGGTGTCGACGAATATCTCAAACGCCACCACCGAGGGGTACGGCCGGCGGACACTGGGCCTTGCACCCGGCGCCGTCGGCACCACCGGCGGCGTACGTATCACCGGAACGGTGCGTCATTCCGATCCGGTCCTCACCGGGGATCGGATGATGTCGGACGCAACCCTCGCCCATGCGACGGTCGGGTTCGAATTCGCCAGCCGGATCGAGGACCTGGTGGGCGATTCCGGCACGCCGGGATCGCTGACCGGCCGCGTGAACGCCTTCGAGAACGCGTTGCTGACAGCCTCGTCCAACCCGGCCTCGACACAACGGCTGGAACTGGTGGCAAACACGGCGGATTCGCTGGCGCGGGCGCTGAACGGCCTCAGCGATGAGGTCCAGTCCGCCCGGCAGACAGCCGATAACCGGATCGCGGCACAGGTCGAAACCCTGAATTCCGCCCTCTCGCGGCTGGATTCCCTGAACGACAACATTGTCCGGGCCGGCTCGACCGGGACCGACCCGACGAGTTTCTATGACGAACGGCAAAGGGTGCTCGACAGCATCGCCGAAATCGTGCCCTTGCGGGTGGTTGAAAGAGAAAAAGGTGACATCGCGGTCTTTACCCGGGGTGGCGCCGTCCTGCTGGATGGGCGCCCGTTCGAGGTGGGGTTCGAACCGAACCATGCCATCGGCCCGGGCATGACCTTCGCCAATGGCGACCTGTCGGGCCTGACGCTGAACGGCGTTCCCGTCGATACCCAGGGCATGAGCATGTTCGCCGGTGGCAGCCTTGCCGCCCAGTTCGAGATCCGCGACGTGGACGCGGTCGAACGCCAAGCGCAACTGGACGGGATCGCCCGCGACCTGATCGAACGGCTTGGTCCCGGCGGGCCGGACACGACGCTGGCGGCGACCGATCCGGGACTGTTCACCGATGGTGGCAGTGCCTTCGTGGCCGCGGATGAAACCGGTATTGCCGGCCGGATCGAGATCAACGCCCTTGTCGCACCCGACAGCGGTGGGGCATGGCGCCTGCGGGACGGGCTTGGCGCAGCCACGCAGGGCGACGTGGGCGATGCCCGCTTGCTGCAGGGGGTTTCGGAGGCTCTGAGCGCCTCGACTGTCCCGGCCTCCGGCGGTCTGACTGCCATCGCGCGCAGCTTTGCGAACCACATATCGGAATTTGCCTCCTCCGCGGTGGGAGAGCGGGTGCGGGCGGAAAACGCCCAGACATTCGTGTCGATCCAGAACACGGCCCTGTCCGAGATGGAACTGTCCAAGGGTGTGGACACGGACCAGGAACTGCAGCGGTTGATGCAGATCGAACAACACTACTCCGCCAACGCCAAGGTCATGTCGACGGTCGACAGCCTGCTTGAGCGGTTGATGTCCATTTAAGGAGGGCCCGTGATGGAAGTTATCGGGGATATGGCGCGCGCGCTGGTGCTGCGTACCAACCAGGTACGGCTGCGCCAGGAAATGGACCAGCTGGCGGTCGAGGTCGCCACCGGGTTCGTCAAGGACGCGGGACAGCATCTGCACGGCGACCTGACCGGCCTGCAATCCATCGACCGGTCACTGGCGCGGTTGGACACATACAGGGTCAATACGACAGAGGCGACCTTTCTGTCTGGAACGATGCAAACGGCCCTGTCCGAGATTCAGGATCGCAGCGAGACCCTGTCGCAATCGCTGATCGCCGCCGAGCTGACGCCGAACTCGGCCCTGTTGAGCACGATGTCGGACGATGCGGAAAACGCATTGGGACAGGTTCTGAACGGGTTGAACCGCTCGGTTGCCGGGCGGTTCCTGTTTTCCGGAACGGCAACCGACCGCGAGGCGGTGCAAGGCGTCGATGACGTGCTGAACGCTGCGCGCACGGCGCTTTCAGGTCAGACCGACATGGCTGGGATCGAGGCGGCTCTGGACAGTTTCTTTGGCGCTGGCGGCACCTATGAAACCACGGTCTACCAGGGGTCGAACACCGGACTCGCCCCGCTGAAGCTGAGCGAGACGGAAAGTGCGAACCTCGATATCCGGGCCACCGATCCCGTGTTCCGCGAAGTCCTGAAACCGATGATCATGGCGGCCCTGGCCACCGATGGCACGCTGGGCCTGTCACAGGACGTGCAGATCGAGATGCTGACAACCGCCGGACAGGACCTGCTGGCCGCGCAACAGGACGTGGTCGAACTGCGTGCCGGGCTCGGCGCGCTCGAGGCGCGCGTCGAAGAGACCACGGCGCGTAACTCGGCAGAGCATACGGCCACCAATATCGCGCGCCTCGATCTGGTCGGGACTGACCAGTACTACACCGCGTCGCGCTACGAGAACATTCGGACCCAACTGGAAAGCCTTTACACGATCACCGCGCGGTCACAGCGACTGTCGCTTGCGGAGTTCCTCTGATGCTGACACGTTTCTTCACCGCCTTTGTGCTTGCTGTTTCATGTGCCCTTCCGGCGGCGTCCCAATCGGTCCGGATCAAGGACCTGGTCGAGGTCGACGGCGTGCGTTCGAACGATCTGGTCGGTTATGGCCTGGTCGTGGGTCTGAACGGCACCGGCGACGGGCTGCGCAACTCGCCCTTTACCGAAGAGATCATGTCCAACATCCTGGAACGGCTGGGCGTGAACGTGACCGGCGAGCAGTTCCGTCCGCGCAACGTTGCGGCGGTTCTGGTGACGGGCAAGCTGCCGCCTTTCGCGCGGATCGGCAGCCAGATCGACATCACGGTTTCCGCGATTGGCGATGCCAAAAGCCTGTTGGGCGGGACGCTGATCATGACCCCGCTGAACGCGGCGGACGGTCAGATCTATGCCGTGGCCCAGGGCACGATCATCGCCGGCGGTGTCGAGGCCGAGGGCGAGGCGGCCCGCGTTGTGCAGGGCGTGCCGACGGCTGGTGTCATTCCCTCCGGCGCGCGTGTCGAGCGCGAAGTGCCCTTTGATTTCACGCAATTGTCGACACTTCGCCTTGCCCTGCGCGAGCCGGATTTCACCACCGCCGCGCGGATTGAGGACGTGATCAACCGGGCCGTCGGTCGCCGGGCGGCCACCATGCTGGACGCCGGGACGGTCCAGGTCGACCTGCAGCGCAGTGGCGCCCGGTCTCCGGCGCGGGCCGTTGTCGCCATCGAGAACCTCGCGGTCGAGCCACAGCGTCGTGCGCGTGTCGTTGTCGATCAACGTTCGGGCACCATCGTGATGGGTGCGGATGTGCGGATTTCCCGAGTGGCGGTGTCCCAGGGCAACCTGACCCTCCGGATCGAGGAAGCGCCGCTTGCGATCCAGCCCAATCCCTTCAGCGACGGTGATACCGTCGTGGTGCCGCGCACCGGCGCCCTGATCGAGGAAGACCCCGGCATCGGCCTCGCCGAAGTGCCGACCGGGACCAACCTGTCCGAGGTCATTGCCGGCCTCAACGCCCTGGGTGTCAGCCCGCGGGACATGATCGACATCCTGAAAAGCATCAAGGCCGCCGGTGCCTTGCATGCGGATTTCGTGGTGATGTGAAGGGCCGCTGAGGCTTTCTTAACGGCTGGCTGTCAGGTTGGCGGCGGCACAGGAGCGGGAGAGCGCAGATGCTCGGAATCATTGGTATCGTTGTGATCTTTGCGATGGTCTTCGGCGGCTATCTCGCGGCTGGCGGCAAGCTGGCGATCATCCTCAAGGCGCTGCCGTTCGAATTCATGATGATCGGAGGCGCGGCAACCGGTGCCTTCCTGATCAGCAATGACGGGGCGACGGTCAAGCACACGATCAAGGATGTCGCCAAGGTCTTCAAGGGTGCCAAGTGGAAGCCTGACGACTACCGCGATCTTCTGTGCCTGCTGTTCGAGCTGATCCGTCTTGCGCGGCAGAACCCGGTTGCCATCGAGGAACACGTGGAATCGCCCTCGGAGTCGATTATCTTTGCCAAGTATCCCAAGATCCTGGCCGACAGTCACGCGATCGAACTGATCTGCGACACGATGCGGTCGGTCTCGATGAACTACGACGATCCCCACCAGGTCGAAGAGGTGCTGGACAAGCGTCTGGACGCGATGCAGCACCACGCGCTGATGCCCAGCCACGCCCTACAGAGCATGGCTGACGCGCTGCCTGCGCTGGGCATCGTCGCCGCGGTTCTGGGGGTGATCAAGACGATGGCCTCGATCGATCAGCCGCCCGAAGTGCTGGGCAAGCTCATTGGCGGCGCCCTGGTCGGCACCTTCCTGGGCGTGTTCCTGGCCTATGGCCTGGTCGGTCCGTTCGCGGCCAAGGTCAAGACCGTTGCCGAAGAGGACCTGCATTTCTATCACCTGATCCGCGAAGTGCTGGTCGCGAACCTGCATAACCACGCAACCAACATCTGCATCGAGGTCGGGCGCCAGAACACGCCGGATCACTACCGGCCCAGCTTCGAGGATCTCGAGGATGCGCTGAAATCCGTCAAACAGGAGGCGGCATGATCCGTATCGCGCTACAGATCCTTCTTTCGGTTTGGCCCCTGCTTCTGTCAGCACAGACCGTGACAGTGCGCAGCGGCGAACACGGAGAATTCACACGGCTGGTGCTGACGGTGCCTGACGGCACGACATGGGCGCTGTCCCCGGATGCAGAACGCAACCAACTGGGGCTGGAAATCGACGGTGGTCCCTATGAATTCGACACTTCGTCGGTCTTTGACCGGATCGGGACCGGTCGTATCCGTGACCTCGTTGTGGCAGAGGGGGGGCGACGGCTGGACATTGCGCTTGCCTGTCAGTGCGCGGCCGAGGCCTTTGTGCTGCGGAATACCATGTTGGTCGTCGATATCTCCGCTTCCGAGGTGCCGCTTGCACAGGCGGTCCGAACTGGGCCGAAACCTGCGGAGCCTCGGGGCGTTGGACCGTCGCCGGTCGTGCTGGATCTTTCCCGCGTCCGCGTTGCCGATGTTCCCCGGATCGGTCCGGAGCCGGTGCACGATCCTGGTCTTCCCTACCTTGCCCAGCGCCTCGACGTGGACCCAACAACTGCCGGACTTGATCATGCAGCGCGCGATCCATCAGTTGCGCGTGACTTGGGCAACCAGATCGCGGCTGATCTGGCGATTGCGGCCACCCAGGGTTTGCTGGACCCGGCGCTGACAACATCCCCGGCGCCTGCTCCGACACCTGCCGAACCGGCGCCCAAGTCCCCCAGCCTATCGCCCGCGATTGATCCCGGCCAACCGGCGCGCCGGTTGGCTGCCGGCATGTCGGGACTGGATCATATGGACCTTCAGAATGGCCGTATCTCCATCGGTGGCGACACCTGTGTGGCGGCCGGCAGCCTTGCCATCGCGGCCTGGGGAAAGCCCGGTGACGATCCAAACCTCGCGCTGGCCAAACGCCGCAGCGCAGTCTTCGGCGAGTTTGATCGCATCGGGGAAGAGGCCCTGGTGAGCTATGCCAAGGCATTGATTTACTACGGGTTCGGCGCCGAGGCGCGCAGCGTCCTGTCGCTGCAGCCAGAGGTGGACGCGCCTGTCGTGATGGCTCTGTCCCATCTTGTAGATGGCGACGGAGATCCCCTGTCACTTTTCTCCCAGCAGGCGCACTGCGAGGGGCCAGCAGCGCTCTGGTCCGTTCTCGCGCTTGCTCCGCCAAGCGGTTCTCCCCAAATCGCGGGTTCGGCGATTCTCCGCAGCTTCGAGGCATTGCCGAAACACCTCAGGACCCACCTGGGACCGATCCTCGTCGAACATCTTGCCACCGCGGGTTATCCCGATACCGCACGCGATGTCCTGCGTCGGATGCAACGCATGGAGGGACATGAGACGGACAGCATCGCGCTGGGCAAGGCGCAGCTTGCGCTGCGCGATGGCGATCCTGCGGAAGCGGGCAAAAGGTTGCAGGAGCTTTCCATTGCCGGCGGACCCGAGGCTGCAAAGGCCGTGGCCGCGGCGATTGACCTGGCCGAAGCAACGGATGCTCCGGTTCCGACACGGATCGTCGAACTTTCGGATGCTTTCGCCACCGAACTGCGAAACAGTGAGGATGGGCCGAAACTCTGGCAGGCCCATGTGCGTTCGCTACTGATCAACGAGCATTTCGATACCGCGTTCGATGAATTGGACTCGCCGCACGGCATGCCAGAAGAGATTGCCGATACGATGCGGCAGACGGCGATGCGGTTCCTTGTCGACAAGGGTGAGGATGTCACCTTCCTGAAATTCGCGACGCGTGCACTCGCCGACGGGGATGACCCCGGGCAGGACGCCCTGGGGATTGCGATTGCCGAGAGATTTCTCGACCTGGGTCTGGCCGAGTCTGCCCTGCAGCAACTCGATAGCCTGTCAGAGCCGACAAGCGCACCGGAGGCGCGAATCGCCCGAGCCCGTGCCCTATTGGCGCTGGGCCGGCCCGAGGAGGCCGAAATCATCCTGATCGGCCAGCGCGGCGACGAGGTGGGGCGCTTGCGGGCCGAGGCACGCAGCCAGATGGGGGACCATGTCTTTGCAAAATCCATCTTCTCGGATGCGGGCAGGACCAGCGAGGCGGTGACCTCGGCCTGGCTCTCCGGCGATTGGCAGGACGTCGCCGAAAGCGACACCGTTCTGGCACCGGCAGCCGATCTGATGCAGCAGGAGCGACCGGTCTTCGATCCGGCCCAGGTCAGTCTTGCCGGTGTCGACGCTGTCTTTGATGCCAGTACCCGTTCGCGTGAGACCCTGCGCGCCCTTCTCGATGCAACCGCCGTCCCGTCCAACCCGTAAAATTCGTTACGGTTTCTAAATTCTTCTGCCTTAGCCAGTTAGCAGGGCAGACGGATTGGAGAAGCCGGAAGATGGCGCGTTCTTGGAAGCTGGCAGAATACCGAACCGACACGGACGTTGAACGCGGCACCGGCGCAAGGCCGGTGCCTTGCGTTTGTGCCTCGTCGCAACAGGGGGGTCATTGATCATGTCGCTCTCGACCCTGTTCAAACCGACGATCCTCATGGCCGTGGCGCTCATGGCGGTGATCGTCATGATGATCCTGCCGATGCCATCCTGGGTTCTGGACGTGGGCCTGGCGGCCTCGTTCGGGCTGGCGATCCTGATCTTCACGGTCACGCTCTTCATCGAGCGGCCGCTGGATTTCTCCGCCTTTCCAACGATCCTGCTGACCTCGCTGATGCTGCGGCTCTCTCTCAACGTCAGCTCGACCAAGCTGATCATCGGCCAGGGGCATACCGGAACCAACGCGGCGGGTGAGGTGATCGAGGGATTCGCCAACTTCGTCATGGGTGGCAGTGTGTTCCTGGGCCTTGTCGTCTTCGGCGTTCTGATGATCGTTAATTTCGCGGTCATCACCAAGGGGTCGGCCCGGATGGCCGAAGTGTCCGCCCGGTTTGCACTGGACGGCATGCCGGGCAAGCAGCTTGCCATTGACGCTGACATGTCCGCAGGTGCGATCGACCATGCCGAGGCCAAGCGCCGCCGCGAAGTCGAACAGCAGGAAACCACCTTTTTCGGGTCGCTCGACGGTGCGTCGAAATTCGTCAAGGGCGACGCGGTGGCGGGTTTGCTGATTACGCTCCTGAATCTCGTGATGGGGATCATCATGGGCGTCGTCGTGCATGACATGCAGTTGGCCAACGCGCTGGAGACTTATGCCATCCTGACAGTTGGCGACGGTCTGGTGTCGCAGATCCCGGCGGTCATCATCTCGATTGCCGCAGGCCTGCTGCTTGCCCGTGGCGGTGCGACTGGCGCGACCGACGTGGCGCTGGCGGCCCAACTGGGGCGCCATCCGTCCGCCCTTTTGGCGGTTGCGGTGCTCATGGTCCTGTTCGCGCTGGTGCCGGGCCTGCCGTTCGTTCCCTTCATACTCGGCGCGGCTGTTCTCGGGGCGACGGCATGGTGGCTGGCCAAACGCCCGCCGGAACCGGAAAAAACGGATGACGAGGATGAGGAAGACACGGCCATGCCGGTTCAGCACATGGGAGATGTCCTCGACCTCGACGACATCCATGTCGAATTTGCACCGGACCTGGTCAACATGGTGCTGGACCCAGGAACCGGCCTGGACGTCCGCATTGCAAACATGCGCCGGCACATCGCCGCGCATTTCGGGCTGATCCTGCCCGAGATCCGGCTGACCGATGCGGCGTCCCTGCCAACCGGAACCTATGTCGTCCGCATCCACGGGGTCGAGATGACGCGCGGCGAACTAAACCCGGATTTCGTGCTGGCCCTTGTGCCCGAGAACAACGGCGCGCTGCCAAACGGCAAGGATGTGACCGAACCGGTCTACGGGGCGCCGGCGCGCTGGATTCGTCCCGAGGATCAGGACAAGGCGGCCATCACCGGCGCCACGATTGTCGCCCCGACGGAAGTGCTGGCAACGCATCTGCTGGAGGTCATCAGGCGCAACTTCGGTCGGCTGCTGACGCTCAAGGCCCTGCGTCGCCTGCTGGACGAGATGGTATCGCTCAGCAACCAGAGCCGGGCAGAAGCGAACAAGAAATTGCTGGACGAGCTCATCCCCGACAAGGTGCAGATCGACACGCTGTTGCAGGTTTTGCGGCTTTTGCTGGATGAACAGGTGTCGATCCGCAACCTGCCGCTGATCCTGGAAACCATCGCCGAGATGCGCGGCCAGCAAACCCAGCCCGAGGTGGTCTGCGAACACGTGCGCCAGCGGCTGGGGTTCCAACTGGTGGCCGGGATGCGGCGCGACGACGGCACCATCCCGCTGGTGCAACTGGCACCCGAATGGGAAGAGACGTTCATTTCTTACCAGGTGGAAAACAGCCAGGGCGCGCTGGATGTTGCCCTGCCGCCGGAAAAGTTCGAGGCGCTGACCAGCGGCCTGGCCGACACCATCGGCGAGGCCGGGCAGCGTGGGGTGTCGCCCGCGGTCGTGACTTCGGCCCGCCGTCGCCGCTTCTTGCGCACGGTCATGGTGGCCAAAGGGTTGAGCAATCCGGTCATGTCCTACGAGGAAATCGGGCTGGAGGCGCGCCCGGCGCTGGTTGGCGTGGTGGCCGCATGATCGCGGTTCAGCCCCTGCTGGATCTCCTGGGTGGCACGCTCTGGACTGCGCTCGTGGTTTTCCTGCGGGTCGGCGCGGCCCTGGCGGCCCTTCCCGGACTGGGCGAACAGGTGATTTCTGTCCGGGTCCGGCTGATCCTGGCGCTGATGCTGACGGCCGTCGTCGTGCCTGCCGTGGGCCCCGGGCTGGATCTGCCGCCCCCAGGGCTGGGCAGTTTCCTGCGAGCCTTGGCCACCGAAACCTTGTCGGGTCTGTTTCTTGGCATCATGCTGCGCCTGTTCATCCTTGCGATCCAGACTGCCGGGGCCATCGCCGCGCAATCGACGTCACTGTCGCAACTCATGGGGCAGTCCGGCCTCGATCCTCTTCCGGCGATAGGTCATATCCTGACCACCGCAGCCCTGGCGCTGATGATGGCGACCGGGTTTCACGTCAAGGCTGCCGCTTTCCTGGTGCTGTCCTACGACCTATTGCCGGTGATGCAGTTTCCCAACCCGGCCGACGTCGCCGAGGCGGGCCGCCACCGGGTCGGGCAGAGCTTCGCGCTGGCCTTCAGCCTGGCGGCGCCCTTTGTCCTGATGTCGGTGATCTACAACCTGACGCTGGGCGTCATCAACAAGGCCATGCCACAGCTCATGGTGGCGTTTGTCGGCGCCCCGGTCATCACATTTGGCGCCATCGCCTTGCTGCTGGTTTCGGCGCCACTGCTGCTTTCGGTCTGGTTGCAGGCCTTCGAGGCCTTCCTGGCCGCACCTTTCCGGTAGGCGCGCGATGGCAGAGCAGGACGAATCCTCTGAAAAGAGCCACGAACCATCCCAGCGCAAGCTCGACGAGGCGCGCAAGAAAGGCGAAATCGCCCGCGCCCCGGACCTGCTCACCGCGATGGCCTACCTGGGGATGCTGATCTGCATGACCGCGGCGGGTGGGTACAGCCTGGCCAGTTTCGCCGAGGCGCTCCTGCCGCTCATCGAACAGCCCGACCGCCTTGAAGCCCTGTTCTTCCGCGATGGTGCACCGTCGATCGCCGGCTCCCTGATCTCGGAGAGCCTTGGCCCGGCGTTGCCCTTTCTCTTTGCGCCGGGGGTCCTGGTCCTGCTGGCGCTCTTTGCCACGCGCGGCATCGTCTTTACCGGCTCGAAACTTGCGCCCAAGATCTCTCGCATCAATCCGATCGAGAATGCCAAGAACAAGTTCGGGCGCCGGGGGCTGTTCGAGTTCTTCAAGAGTTTCGTCAAGCTGAGCGTCTATTCCGTCCTGCTTGCGGTCTTTCTTGGCGGTCAGCTGGACCTGATCGTCGGCACGGCGATGGCCACCCCCGGTGAGGCGGTGCTGCGCATGACCGACCTGATGAAACATTTTCTGCTGATTGTCGTTCTGATCGCCGCCGTGATCGGCGGGATCGACCTGTTCTGGCAGCGGGCGGAGCACATCCGCAAGAACCGCATGACCCAGAAAGAGCTTCGCGATGAGATGAAGGACTCCGAGGGTGATCCGCATCTCAAGCAACACCGCCGGATGCGCGCGCAGGAGATGGCGCTAAGCCAGATGATGGGCGATGTGCCGACGGCGGATGTGGTGATCGTCAACCCGACCCATTATGCCGTCGCCCTCAGTTGGAGCCGTCTGCCCGGCTCTGCCCCGGTCTGCGTTGCCAAGGGCACCGACGAGGTGGCGGCGCGCATTCGCGAAACCGCGAAAGAGGCGGGTGTCCCGATCCATTCGGATCCGCCCACCGCCCGCGCGCTATTTGCCACGACCAAGATCGGCGAGGAAATCGCGCCGGATCACTACCGCCCGGTCGCCGCGGCCATCCGCTTTGCGGACAGCATGCGGCGCAAAGCAAAGGAGAAAGGCTGGTGACCAGCAAATTCGACGACTTGATCGCTGCAACGGATCTCTTGCTGGAACGCGAGCTGGAGGCGCATCGTCGGAACATGTCCGAAAGCGCCCGGGTTGCTGGGGAACTGGCCCAGATCGACGCCATGCGCCGTGCCGCCCAGGCCGACCAGGGGGCCGTGGGCGCGCGCCAGTTGCTGGGGGCGGATACGCTCTGGCAGGGGTGGCTGGTGGGCAAGCGGGCCGAGGCCCTGCGCCAGAGCGCGATTGCCCGCGCCCGCGAGGGCGAAAGCCTTGCCCGCGCCCGCACGGCCTTTTCCCGTGCGCAGGCGGCAGAGGCGCTTGCCCGCGACGAAAAGGAAGCCCGAAAAAGACGTAGGCTCAAGGCTGAGGCCGAGGCTATCGATGCCCTGGGTGTGCTGCGCGAGGCAAAGGCGCGCGGTCTGGACTGACCGGAGGCACGACAAGACCCGCCCGGTTCCGGGCAGGTCTTCGGCGAGCAGGGAAACTGTGCCTGGTGTCAGGCGGCGTCCTGGCGGGCGATCTCGGTGATCAGCACGTCTTTTACGTCGGTCCCCAGAACCGAACGCGCCGCGTCCAGAAGGGCGGACCGGAGGATATCCATGCGCTCCCCGGCGGTGAAGGCTCCCTCGAACCCGCCGATATTGGCATGGTCGAACATCACTTGCAGAAAGACGTCGCGCAGCTTGGGTTCCCTTTCGTAGACCGCCTGCGATCCGCCGCTCGAGACCTCGATGCTCAAAGAGGCGACGACCAGCGCCTCGACGCGCTCGGTGCTCATGATCGGGATGACGAACTGGTTGTTCATCTTGACGTATTCGTTGCCGCTACCACCGTGGCCATCGTCCTTGTGACTGTCCGCTGGCGGGGGATCTGCATGGTCCTTGTCGGCATGTTCGTCGTCATGGGCATCCGCGGCGACGTGTTTTGGATCCTCGTCCGAGGGCGCCAGGAACAGCCCCGCGCCCACGCCGGCGCCGGTTCCCACCAGCGCCAGGATCAGGGGAAAGAACTTCTTGAGCATGAACCGGCCTCAGAAGGGCAGGATCGCATCCAGCACCTGCTGGCCGATCCTGGGTTGTTGCACGTCGGTGATCTGCCCACGCCCACCATAGGAAATTCGGGCCGAGGCGATCTTGTCGTAGGTGATCTCGTTCTGGCGCGAGATGTCCTCGGGGCGGACGTAGCCCGTCACCAGCAGCTCGCGCAGTTCGAAATTCACCCGCACCTCCTGGCTGCCTTCGATGGCCAGCACGCCGTTCGGCAGGACGTCGATCACGGTGGCGGCCACGCGCAGGGTCAGGCTCTCGCTGCGGCGCACCGATCCATCGCCGCTGGCATCGCTGGAGGACTTGATCGACACTGCGTCGTCCAGGCTGGCCCCGTCGGTGATGCCCTGGTTGATCCGTTGCGGCACCCCGAAGAGATGCGGAATGCCAAGGCTTTCCGAGCCCGAGCGCGACCGCGAGGTCTTGTTCTTGATCTCTGCCTTTTCGTCGATCTCGATCACCACGGTCATGATATCGCCGCGTTTCATTGCGCGCCGGTCGCCCAGCAAAGAGGTCTGACCCCCGCTCCACAGAGAGGCACGGTCGGCGCCAAGGCGGGGCGCGCCGTCCTGCGGCAGGCCGGAGGCAATCATTGCCACCCGTTCCGGGCTGCTCTTGTCCGGGGTGAAATCGGGGGCCTTGCCGATGTGGTTCACCCGCGCGCAGGCGCCAAGGGTCAGGGCCAGCCCGATCAGGCCGATGTATCGCAGCATGTCTGTCCTCATTTGTTCACCAGGATGGAACCATCGGGCGCGATGGTGCCGAAAAGCGTGGTGCGGGAATCCACGTTCATCACGCGAATCCGCTCGCCTGCCGCGCCGCGGCCGAGAGCGCGGCCCTCGGCCCTGATCCGCAACCCGCCCTGGGCATAGACCAGTTCAACCGCCTGGTTGCGGTCGACAAGGGCCGGCTGTCCGACCGCGCCGCGCATGACGGCGCGACCGGGATAGATGGCGGTCCGGGCCTCTTGCCCGACAACCGCGTCGAGCGTCGCATAGGCGCCCTGGACCTCGGCCGGGTCCAGCCGCACCGCGTCGGCGGTTATGATCTGTTGCGGGCGGATCGTCTGGGTGGCGACCACCGTGTCTGCGGCCGCCGCTCCGGGCACAAGCGCAAGGAGGACCAGCCAGCGCATCAGCGCACCTGCGCCGTGGCGCCCATCATCTGGTCGGCGGCCGAGATCACCTTGGAGTTGAGCTCGTAGCCGCGCTGGGCCTCGATCAGGTCGGTAATCTCCTTCACGGCATCGACGGAACTGTCCTCAAGGTATCCTTGCCTCACCGTACCAAGGCCGTCCTGGCCCGGCGTCGACTGGATCGCGGGCCCCGAGGCCTCTGTCTCGACAAAGAGGTTCGAACCGATCGCCTCCAGTCCCTTGGGGTTGGAAAAGCCGGCCATCGTGAACTGGCCCAGCAACTGGCCCTCGGGCTGGTCGGGGAAATAGGCGTAGACCTCGCCGTCGGCGTTGACCGAGATGCTGCGTGCATCCGCCGGGATCACGATCTCGGGCGAGACGGGATAACCTTCGGAGGTGACGATCAGCCCCTCGCCGCTGCGTTTCAGACCGCCGTCCCGGGTATAGCCCAGCTGGCCGGAGGGCAGGACCACCTCGAGGTAGCCGTTGCCCTCGATGGCCAGGTCCAGATCGCCACCGGTGGCCGACAGCGCCCCTTGTTGAAGCTGCATCGAGACGGCGGCGGGCCGGACGCCAAGGCCCAGCTGGATGCCGGTGGGCAGCACGGTGCCGTCCGAGGCACTGACAGATCCCGCGCGGGCAAGCTGTTGATAGTGCAGGTCCGCGAACTCGGCCCGGCGGGCGTTGTAGCCCGTGGTGCTCATGTTCGAGAGGTTGTTCGAGATGACCTCGACCCGCATCTGCTGGGCGGTCATGCCTGTGGCGGCGATCTTGAGGGCGCGCATGTGACGGCTCCTATTTGATGACGTTTTTCAGGACGCTGCGGATGCGCTCATCTTCGCGTTCCATAAAGCTCTGGCCCAACTCGTAGGCGCGCTGCACCTCGACCATGCGGGCCACCTGCAGGATCGGATCCACGTTCGATGCCTCGACGAATCCCTGCATGACGCGGGGCGCCTCGACCGGTTCGAAACCGTCATCGCTGCGGAACATCTGTCCGCCCTCGCGGATCATCGACTTGGGGTCCAATGGTTGCACGACACCGACCTGCCCGATCGGGCGGCCTTCGGTGCTGATTGTCCCGTCACGGGCAATAGACAGGTCGATGGCCTGCGGTGGAACAAAGATCGGCGCCCCGCCCGCGTCGAGCACGGGATAGCCATCCGGCGTTACCAGCGTACCTTCGGCGCTGGGCGAAAAGGCCCCGGCACGCGTCAGCCGGGGACCATCGGGCGAGTCCACCAGGAAGAACCCGTCCCCCTCGATGGCCATGTCGTACATGCCGCCGGTCTGTTCCAGCGTGCCCTGTTTGAGCGACGTGGTGCCGATCCGGCCGGCGCCCATCGCGACGGCGGCCATGCCGTCGCCTTCGGCCACGTATTCGGAAAAGATCACGCCTTCCTGCCGGTATCCGGTGGTGTTGGCGTTGGCGATATTGTTGGCGATGACCTGCATTTCGCGCATCAGGCTTGTCTGGCGCGACAGGGCGGCGTAGCCGGCGGTTTCCATGTCAGCCTCCGGTGATGAGGGGAATGATCTGCCCCTGGAAGAATTCCACGAGCGTTCGGGTCATGAAGCTCATCGACATCCAGAAGACGGCGACGATGGCCAGGAGCTTTGGCACGAAGGTCAGCGTCATTTCCTGAATCGAGGTGAGCGCCTGGAAGAGGCCCACGCCGACCCCGGCAACCAGGGCCGCCGTCAGGATCGGGACCGAGGTGATCGTGGCGATCCACAGGCCCATGCGCAGGGTGTCGAAGAAGATGACCTCTGTCAGCATGGCGTCAGACCGGCATCCGCAGGATTTCCTGGTAGGCCTCGACCACCTTGTTGCGCACCGCGACGACGGTTTCGACCGCCAGTTCCGACTGGGCCAGTGCCTCGACCAGGGCATGCGGGTCCGCATCGCTGGTCATCGCGGCCTTGGCGGTATCCTCGGCGGCCTTGAGCTGTTGGGTGAATTCCTCCGTGACCCGGGCAAACTCCTTTTCCACGGGCGCTTGCGCGGTCTCCGGTTCGGGTTGCATGGCGGGACGGGAGGCCGCGTATTTCTGTGCGGCATAAAGCGAACGGACGTCCATTCTGGATTCCTTTCAGGTTTTAATTCAGGGGATTAGCGACGCAAAAGATCCATCAGGCTGGTCGACATCTGGCGCGTCTGGTCGAACATCTTGAGGTTGGCTTCGTAAGAGCGCTGCGCCTCACGCGCGTCGGCGATCTCGATGATCAGGTCGACGTTGGAGCCGAGGTAGTTGCCCGTCGCATCGGCCAGCGGGTGCGAGGGATCGTGGATCACCTCCAGTTCACTGCGGTCCAGCCGCACATCGCCGGGTTTGACGCCGGTGACATCTGAACGGGTCGGCTCCATCTCGAATGACACGGTCTTGCGCCGGTATCCGGGCGTGTCGACGTTGGCAATGTTCTCGGACAGGATCCGCAGGCGTGCGGCCTGGGCCTGAAGGCCGGTGGTGGTAACCTTCAGGGCGTTTGAAAAATCGCTCATCTCTCTCTCCGGTTATCCGCGGCCCAGGCTGGCGCGGAGGATGCTGAGGTTGCTGCGGTAGATGGCCAGGGCGCGGTCATGCTGCCGTTTCGCGCCGGCGGCGTTCACCATTTCCTCTTCCAGGGAAACGGAGTTGCCGTTCGGATCCAGCATGTCGCGCCGTTCCCGAATATCGACATCGCGGCCGATACTGCCGTTGAGGTGCTTTTCCCGCGTGGCGCGCTGGCCCATCATCGAGTCACGCAGGGTGTCCTGGAACTCGGGCAGAGCGCGGGCCCGGTAACCGGGTGTATCCGCATTCGCGATATTCTGGGCGCTGTAGGCCTGTTGCGTGCCGGCGTGACGCGCCATGGCCATCGCCGTTCTGAAGACGTCCAAATTCTGGAACATCGGGGCTTCTCCCTCGATTGCTTCAATCAAGGCTTAACGCTGATTCCTTTAGATATGGTTTGCGAGGAATGAACGGAGCGTACGATGGACGAAGACATCAGCGGCCTCAGGGCCAGGATCGCGCAGATGCAGCCGGTGCGCGCGGTCGGCCGTGTGCAATCGGTGGATGGTACGATCATCTGGGTGCGCGGCCTGGCCGAGGATGCCTGTATCGGCGACCGGCTGCGGCTGATGCACCCCGGGAACGTGCTGGGCGGAGAGGTCCTGCGCATTCGCGATGATCTCGTGGCGATGTTGCCGGACGAGGCGGCGGAGGGCGTGTCGCGCGGCGACCGGGTTGCCGTACTTGGTCCGCCGACACTCGCGCCCTGCGATAGCTGGATCGGCCGGGTGATCGACGCCTATGGCCGCCCGCTGGATGGTGCGCCCATTGGCCCGGGCGCCCAGCGTCGTCCGTTCCGGGCCAGCCCGCCACCGGCGGCGGCGCGGCGGCGCCTGGGTGAGAGGTTGCGGACCGGCCTGTCCGTTTTCGATACCCTTCTGCCCATCGTGACCGGCCAGCGCGTTGGTCTCTTCGCCGGCTCTGGGGTGGGCAAATCCAGTCTGCTGGCGCAGCTGGCACAGGGGATGGAAGCGGATGTCGTCGTTCTAGCCCTTGTCGGTGAACGCGGGCGTGAGGTCCTGGATTTCGTGACTTCCGTACTGGGGCCGGAGGGCATGGCGCGCAGCGTCGTGGTTGCCGCGACCTCCGATCGTTCGCCGCTGGAGCGGCGGCGCTGTCCTCTGGCGGCCATGACCATCGCCGAGCATTTTCGCGACCAGGGCAAACACGTGCTCTACCTTGCCGATTCGATTACACGTTTTGCAGAGGCGCACCGCGAAGTGGCGATTGCTTCTGGCGAGCTTCCGGCCCTGCGCGGGCATCCGCCCTCGGTGGCCCATCAGATCATGCGCCTGGCGGAACGGGCCGGGCCCGGGTTGCAGGGCATGGGCGACATCACGGCGGTGTTCAGCGTCCTCGTGGCGGGGTCGGACATGGATGAACCGGTGGCGGATATCCTGCGCGGGGTGCTGGATGGGCACGTTGTCCTGGACCGGCAAATCGCCGAACGGGGCCGCTTTCCGGCGATTGATCTTTTGCGGTCCGTTTCGCGCAGCCTGCCCGAGGCGGCAAACGACCATGAAAACGCACTTATCCAAAGAGTTCGGGGCCTGTTGGGCGCCTACGCGAAATCAGAAACGATGGTGCGGGCAGGTTTGTACCGGGAAGGTGAGGATCCGCTGCTGGATCAGGCGATGAAGGTCTGGGCGGACCTGGACGGTTTCCTGGCCGAGAAATCGCCGGACGGGCCGGAAGGTGCGTTTCAAAAATTGGAACTGATTCTGCGTCGCGCTCAGGCCGGCGTACCGCAGGGTCGCCCGGCGCCGGGGCGTGGCGGACAGATGCCCGCGGCGCGCAAGATGTGAGACATTGGCGCGGCGTTCATGGCCGCGCTTTTCAACCGAAGAGGGATTGGCGCGGAATGGACGAAAGCAACGTCAGTGCAATCTGGTTCGATCCGGCATTTGCTGTCTGGTTTATCTGGTTCTGCAGCAGGTAGGTGTTGATGACTCGGTTCATGATGTCCGGTTCAGCCAGTTCCGAGAAGGTTTTGACGCCATAACGGCTGCTGACCTTGTCCTTCAGCACCTCGACCTGCTTGTCGACGTCGATCTGACTGAAACCCGAGGGCAGGCCCAGCGCCGCCTGGAAGACGTTGCGTAGCGAAGTTGTTCCAAGGACCGAGAACCACTTGGTGTTGTCCGAGGATTCGCGCCCTGCCAATTCAGGGATGGCACGTTCGAAATTCAGCGCTGTGCGCAGGCTTTCATCCACGTCGCCAACCGCGACTTCGAATTCGTGGAGATAAAAGTCGGACACGATTTCATCCGCGAACCCATCTCTTTGGGTTGCGGAGACCGGGTCACGGTCAAATTCAAAGGCTTTGGCCAGTTCGACATAGCGGCTGTCGCCCAGGACATTGGCCATGTCACGCGCATCGTCGGCGCCCTGTTCCAGCACCCTTTGCATCAGCTTTGGGCTGCCGGCCTTTTCGCCGAGATCGAAAGCGACCAAGGCATAGGTAAACAGGCGCGGGTTCTTGATCATCCCCTCAGCCGAGGTGACAGCGCCGATGTTGTCGCGAAAGAACTGGGTTTCGGTTTCGATGTTCAGAAGGACCTGCTGCCGCACCGATTCGCCGTAGGGCGTGTCCGTGTCGCCGGTTTCGGCCAACCCGGCCTCCATGTTGGCCAGCACGGTTTCGCGGTAGCGATCCGCGATCGGGTCGGCAAAACCCGGTTCCCGGGTCTTGGGTTCGAGAACCTTTTCGAAGCTGAACGCATTGGCCAGGGCGACGAAACGACCATCCGACAGGCGGTTGGCGAGAGCATCGTCATTCTCCGTTCCCTCTTCCAGAACCTTCTGGATCAGGAACTTGCTGTCGATCTTGTCTTCAAGCCCGAAGGCCGACAGAGCGACGCGCATGATCCGGCGATCGGATACAAATTCCTCCGCGCTCGTAATTTCGCCGATACGGGACGCGAAATACTCGGCATCGCGTGCAAGCGTCGGCGACTTGTCGAAATTCGCACGTTGAGTCTCTTGCGTGGCCTTCAGGAACTGCCAGGCGGTAAGACCGGAGCCGACGACAATGGGTTGAAAGCTCATTGGGACCTCGTGGCCAGCAACCTGTCCTCGCGTGGGATCAATGCTCGAAGCGCCTTGAGGCACTGGTAGAACTGTTCACCCAACAGGGCCTCGGTCGCTTGGCCCAGCAGGCGGCGGCTATCCGGATCGGTGAGGATCTGGCTCAGCTCCTCGATCCGCGGAAGGAGTTTCAGACGCGCCTCCTCGGCGTCGGCATCCCCGGTCAGGATCAACTGTGCATGGTAGCAAAGCCTGCGAACGGGCGTCTTCGCCTCTTCTGGATGGATCGCGTCGCGCAGGCGAAGTACATTGGCGTTCGGTGTCACGATTGACAGGCGGCTGCGGCGATCACCGTTCTCGATGACGGCGCCATTGATCAGCACGCGCTCTCGCGGGCCGAGTTTGAGGACAAGTCCACTCATTTCCGTGTGCTCCTGCCGCTCAATCCTTTGAGGATCGCGGCGTTGATTTCCAGAAGCGGTCTGACGCGCGCTTTCTTCGTCAGCACCTGTGCGGTGTGCTGTTGCACGAACTCCGCCAGGTAGAAGATCCGCGCCCGCAGTTCGGCCGGCAGGCCATTGTCGCTGTCGGCGACATCGACGGCCAGGGCGGTCCAAAGACGTTGGTTGTCGGAAAGTGCCTCGACCAACCGTGGATAGGCACGCGGACCAGCCTCCGCGGCGGCCTTGATGCGATGCGTGACCTTTGCGATCAGCTCGTATTCGGTGCCGCGGGGGGTCTGGGTCGAGCGGGCGTTTTGGGCATAGGCCCGTTGCGCGAGAGAATGGGCGTTCACTTCAGAACCTTCTGGTTATGAGGATCAAGGGGGATGACCCGAAGGGCCGGTTGCCCGGCCCCCCGGAGTGTCTTGGGTTAGCGGAACAACGACAGCAGCGACTGCGGCGCCTGGTTGG
>NZ_JARAMO010000213.1:0-11865 GCF_028807275.1 Mameliella sp. AT18 | reverse complement strand
GCATTGTTCAGCCAGCTTTCGGCGGTGACATAGACCCCCGACATGCAGAACCCGACGACGATCCGCAGCACCGTCCAGACCCAGGGATCGGCGGCCAGCGGAAAGGCGATCAGCCCCGCCGACATGAAGCTGCCCAGCGCCGCAAAGACCCGGACATGGCCCACCCGGCGGATCATGCGCGGCGTTAGCTGCGCGCCCGACAGGAACCCCACGAAATACCCCGAGGTGACAATGGCCAGTTCCGCCGCCGAAAACCCCTCGATCCCGCCGCGCAGGCCGATCAGGGTGAAATGCATGCCATTGCCCAGCATGATCAGGACAATGCCGACAAGCAGGGCCCAGACCCCTGAAATCACCGAGTTCATGCGATGTCCTTTCGTGCTGTGCGGGATGGCGGTTCCGCTCCGCGCCGCCTCGCACGCGGCAGGCCGCGCTTCCTGTGCCGCACCGCCGTCTTTCGGCCCGTTTGCGACAAAGCGGGGGCGCCCTCTGGTCCTCGGGCCTCTTGGCCGCTAAACCGGGCGCAAACCCCGCATCTGACAGAAGCGCACATCATGGCCCGACACCTTATCACCTCTGCCATTCCCTACATCAATGGCATCAAGCACCTGGGCAATCTCGTCGGCTCGCAATTGCCCGCCGACCTCTATGCCCGCTACCTGCGCGCCCGCGGACACGAGGTGCTGTATCTCTGTGCGACCGACGAACATGGCACCCCCGCCGAACTGGCCGCCGCAAAGGCGGGCAAGCCGGTGGCCGAATACTGCGCCGAGATGTGGGAAGTGCAGTCAAAGCTGGCCGAGGGCTTCCGGCTGTCGTTCGACCACTTCGGGCGCTCCTCGTCCGAACAGAACCGCAAGCTGACCCAGCATTTCGCCAAGGTGCTGGACGACAACGGGTTGATCCGCGAAGTGTCCGAGACCCAGATGTACTCCAAGGCGGACGGCCGCTTCCTGCCCGACCGCTACATCGAGGGCACCTGCCCCAACTGCGGCTTCGACTCGGCCCGCGGCGACCAGTGCGACAACTGCACGAAACAGCTCGACCCGGTCGACCTCATCAACCCGCATTCGACGATCTCCGGCTCGACCGACCTGGAAATGCGCGAGACGAAACACCTGTATCTGCGCCAATCCGCGATGAAGGACCAGATCGAGGAATGGATCGACACCCGTGTCGGCTGGCCCGTCCTGACCACCTCGATCGCCAAGAAATGGCTGAACGATGGCGACGGGTTGCAGGACCGCGGCATCACCCGTGACCTCGACTGGGGTGTGCCGGTGCAAAAGGGCGACGATCCCTGGCCCGGCATGGAGGGCAAGGTCTTTTACGTCTGGTTCGACGCGCCCATCGAATACATCGCCTGCGGGCAGGAATGGGTCGACGCGGGCAAGGGCGATGACTGGGAACGCTGGTGGCGCACCGACAAGGGCGCCGAGGATGTCCGCTACACCCAGTTCATGGGCAAGGACAACGTTCCCTTCCACACCCTGTCCTTCCCGGTGACGATCCTTGGCAGCGGCGAGCCCTGGAAGCTGGTCGACTACATCAAGTCCTTCAACTACCTGAACTACGACGGCGGCCAGTTCAGCACCTCGCGCGGGCGCGGTGTCTTCATGGATCAGGCGCTGGACATCCTGCCCGCCGACTACTGGCGCTGGTGGCTGCTAAGCCACGTCCCCGAAACCTCGGACAGCGAATTCACCTGGGAAAGCTTCCAGTCCGGCGTGAACAAGGATCTCGCCGACGTGCTGGGCAACTTCGTCAGCCGCGTGACCAAGTTCTGCCGTTCCAAATTTGGCGAAACGGTTCCAGAAGGCGGCACGTGGGGCACACGCGAAGCCCAACTAACCGTCGAACTAGGAGAGCGGATTGCGGCATTTGACACGTATTTGAACGCAATAGAGATACGCAAAGCCTCCGCCGAACTGCGCGCTATTTGGGTGGCAGGAAACGAGTATCTGCAATCGTCTGCTCCCTGGTCCACGATCAAGACCGACCCGGAACAAGCCAAGGCGCAGATCCGTCTGGCACTGAATTTGATCCGTCTGTACGCGGTGCTGTCGGAGCCCTTTATTCCTGACGCGGCCAAATCGATGATGTCCGCAATGAACTGCGACGACTGGACTTGGCCAGTCGCTTTCGATGAGAATTCTCTACAAGTTCTTCGGTCCCTACCTGAAGGCCATTCCTTCAACGTACCCGAGAACCTCTTTTCAAAGATCACCGACGCCGAGCGCGAAGAATGGCAAGAGCGCTTTGCGGGCAAGCGGGACTGACAACAGGGGTCAGGGGCATATCACCAGTTTGCCCCTGACCTCTCCCTGCCCGGTACGCCGCAGCGCTTCGGGCACCGCGTCCAGTGGCAGGACCGCTTCCAGATGCGGCGCGATGCGCCCTTCTACGGCCATGCGCAACACGCGTTCGGTCAGGGCCCGCCCCGAGGGCACCATCAGCATCCCGATGGATTTGCCCGCCAGCCGATAGGCGAAACCGCCAAACACCAGCGACAGCAGCACGCCAACCTCGCCGCCCACGGCGCGGTAGCGCCCGCCCGGCGCCAAGGCCCGCGCAATCCGCCCCGGTCCGCGCGTCGCCACCATGTCAAGAATGCGGTCCCAGCACGCGCCTGTCCCGGCAAAGTCGGCCTCTCCGTAATCCATCGCGGCATCGACACCGAGGGCCTTCAGCCATGCCACCTTGCCCGCGTTGTCCACCACGGTCACATGCGCCCCGGCGGCCTTCGCCAGTTGCAGTGCCATCGTCCCGGATCCGCCACCCGCGCCGTTGATCAGCAACCGTGTCCCCGCGTTCAATCCCTCGGTCCCGGCAACGGCGATTCCCCCGGCCTGCGGAAGGCTGGCGGCGATCACGTCCGACAGCGCCTCCGGCACGGTCACCGCATGGTCCGCTGGCACGCAGACGTATTCGGCGAACCCGCCCCGCGTCATTACGAAATCGCCCGTGACGCGCTGCCCCAGGCCGATCCCCGTCACGCCCTCTCCCAGCGCATCCACCAGTCCGACGATGTCCGATCCCAGCACAGGCTGTTTCGGGCGGAACAGCCCGCCGACCATCCGCGCGTAAAAGGGATTGCCGGTCAGGTATTCCCAGTCGGACAGGTTCACCGCGCAGGCCGACACCTTCAGACGGATCTGACCGGGCACCGGCTCTGGCACCGGCAGATCCGCGATCCGCAACCGCTCCGGCCCGCCGTATACGTCCTGAACAACCGCTCTCATCTGACACGCCTCCATGAGCGTCCGCCTGCAATTGACAGGGCGGACGCCGCTTGCTACCTCGCGCGCCTCATCCAAGAGGACACGTTATGGCACGCAGGCGCAAGGGACGCGACATTTCCGGTTGGCTGATCGTGGACAAGCCCGCGGGCCTGACCTCGACCGCCGTGGTCAACAAGGTCCGCTGGGCGCTGGACGCCAAAAAGGCCGGTCATGCGGGCACGCTCGATCCCGAGGCCACCGGCGTGCTGGCCGTGGCCCTGGGCGAGGCGACCAAGACCGTCCCCTACATCACCGACGCGCTGAAGGCCTACCGCTTTACCGTGCGTTTCGGGCAGGCCACCAACACCGACGACGCCGAGGGCGAGGTGATCGCCACTTCCGAGGCGCGCCCCTCGGATGACGAGATCAAGGAGGCGCTGCACGGTTTCGTCGGAGAGATCATGCAGGTGCCGCCGCAGTTCTCGGCAGTCAAGATCGACGGCGAACGCGCCTACAAGCGCGCCCGCGACGGCGAGGAGATGGAGATCGAGGCCCGGCCGCTCTGGGTCGAGGAACTGGTGCTGACCGACCGCCCCGACCCGGACACCGCCGTTCTGGAAATGACCTGCGGCAAGGGCGGCTACGTTCGTTCCATTGCCCGCGACCTGGGCAAGGTTCTGGGCTGTCACGGCCATGTCGACACCCTGCGCCGCCTCTGGTCCGGCCCCTTCGAGGCCGAGCAGGGCATCACGCTGGACCAGATCGACGCGCTGGCCCGCACGCCGGAACTGGACGCCCACCTGCTGCCCCTGGAGGTCGGGCTGGCCGACCTGCCCGAGCTGAAATGCACCGCCCAGGGGGCTGCGCGCCTGCGCAACGGCAACCCCGGCATGGTGGTGCCGGGCGACGTGGACTACGGCGACGAGGCCTGGGCCAGTTTCGAGGGCAAACCGTTGGCGGTGGGCCGCTTCAAGGCGGGAGAACTGCACCCCAGCCGGGTCTTCAACTTGGCCGACTGACGGGCAAACGCGAACACGCCTTGCGGGGCGGGTTAACGGATCCTTGCCGCTTTGTACAAAACGCTGGAAACGGCGTACAAAACGTACGTTTTGTACAAAACTCAGACGTTCCGGCGCAGCCGCGCCAGCCAGCCTTGCAGGGCCTCCAGCGCCTCGGGTTCGTCGAGGAAGGGGATATGCCCGCGCCCCTTGACCTCTGTCGCGATCATGTCGGGCCGCCGCCGGCGCATCTCGGCAAAACACTCGGGCGTCAGCAGGTCGGAATTCTCGCCACGCATCGCGCACAGCGGCAACCCCTCCAGCGCGTCGAAAAGCGGCCAGAGATCCGGCGCGGGCTGCGCGCCGCCCCCCAGCACCGCGTCGCGTAACTTGGGGTCATAGGTCAGCTCAAGCCCCTGATCCGTCTGGACAAAAAGCCGCTCCGCCTCTTCCATCCAGCGCGCCTCGGAGACGCCGACAAAGCCGGTCATGACCTCGGCGCGCCGCTGCGCCACCTCGGCTAGGGTCTTTTGCGGCGGCTTGTGCCCAAGGTAGCCCTCGATCACCTTCAGCCCCGGCCCGGCGATCTCTGGCCCGATGTCGTTCAGCGCCACGCCCAGCAGTCGGGCCTTCGCCGTCGCCGCCAGCACCATCGCGATCAACCCGCCGCGCGAAGTGCCCAGAATCGCAGCCTTTTCCAGCCCCAGGTGATCCAGAAGCTCCAGCGCATCGCGCCCCTCGACCGGGATCTGGTAGGTGTCATGCGGCGCCCAGTCCGACTGTCCGCGCCCGCGGTAATCCAACCGGATCAGCCGCACGCCTTCCAGGTGCGGGGCGACGAAATCGAAATCGCGCCCGTTCCGCGTCAACCCCGCAAGGCAGAGCAGCGGCAGCCCCTCCCCCTCGTCGCGGTAGAACAGGGAAATCCCGTCGGAGGTCTGGAGTTTCGGCATCACACAAGTTCCGGAATGGTGGTCAGGTCGGTCAGGACGTGTTTCGGCCGGGCCATCAGGCGGTCCATCGGCAGGCCCATGCGGTTCACCCAGGCGGTTTCGAACCCGTAGGCCGCCGCCCCCGCAGCATCCCAACCGTTCGAGGAGGCGAACAGCACCTCTTCGGGCGCGCAGCCGAATTCGGCCCCGACGAGGTCATAGACCACGCGGGCCGGTTTGAAGATGCCCACCTGTTCGACCGACAGCACCGCGTGCAGGAATTCCCCGATACAGGCGCTGTCCACCGCGCCGTCCAGCATGTCGCGGTTGCCATTCGACAGGATCGCCGTGCTCAGCCCCTTGGCCTTCAGCTGCGCCAGCATCTTCGGCACTTCCCGGTAAGCGGGCAGTTCCCAGTAGAGCGCCAGCAGCCGTTCGCGCAGCTCCATGTCATCGAGGCCGGCGCGGTCCATCGCCCAGTCCAGCCCGTCCTTGGTCACTTGCCAGAAGGGAACGTAATCACCTGTCACCGCGCGCAGCCAGCTGTATTCCAGCTGTTTCGCGCGCCAGTCGGCAGCCAGTTGCGGCCAGACCTCTGCCAGGGCCCCGCGACCCGGTTCCTCTGCCGCGACCCGCGCCGCGGCGGCCACGTCGAACAGCGTGCCATAGGCATCGAACACGCAAACCTTGATCGCCATTGACCGCATCCCCCTTTGCAACCGGCGTCACCCTGACACGGGCCGGGACGCTGGAAAACCCCGATCCGAGCGTCTTTTACACGGTTTTGGGCCGTTCTGACCCAAGAAGCCGGTTTGCAAACCTGTGCAGGCGCGCGTAGGCTGTGCCAAATCCGAGCACCCGGGACGGACCCGGCCTCACCCAATCACCCCCTGACAGACAGAGGTTTCCCATGACGCAGGTCAAGACCGGCGACACCGTGCGCATTCATTACACCGGCACGCTCACCGATGGCTCCACCTTCGATTCCAGCCAGGGCCGCGACCCGCTGGAATTCACCGTCGGCTCGGGCCAGATCATTCCCGGTCTCGACAAGGCGATCCCAGGCATGGAAGTGGGCGACAAGAAGACCGTCCAGGTTCCCGCCGAGGACGCCTATGGCGAAACCAACCCCGAGGCGCGCCAGGACGTGCCGCGCGCCGAGATCCCCGACGACATCCCGCTGGACCTCGGCACTCAGCTGCAGGTGCAGGCACAGGGCGGCCAGGTGCTGCCGGTGACCGTCGTCGCCGTGACCGAAGAGGTGGTGACGCTGGACGCCAACCACCCGTTGGCCGGCAAGGACCTGACCTTCGACATCGAGCTGGTCGAGATCGCCTGAGCCTTCAGGAAATCATTGCGCCGGGGGCCTGTCCCCCGGCATTCTGGGCCTGTCGTTTTCAACAGACAGGCCCTTTTCATGTCCGCTTTGCTTCGCGCCCTCGCTGCCCTCACCTGCCTGACCCTCGCCGCCCCTGCCTGGGCGGGCGAATGGACCCGGCTGGACCCCGCGGGGTTCGGCGATTGCAACCTGCGGTTCGACGGGGTGATCGAACCCGGCGACTTGATGCGCGCCACCCAAGAGGACGTGCTGGGCGGTTTCAACGCCCGCATCTGCCTGAACAGTCCCGGCGGCTCGCTGGCGGAGGTGCTGAATTTTCTCAAGGCCGCCAACAGCGACACGGGCGGGTTCTTTTTCGGCACCCGCGTTCGGACAGGCGACGAATGCCTGTCCTCCTGCGCGATCCTCTTTATGTTCGGCCAGGCCTTTGGCGCCAACAGCCCCTACCCCAGCCGCCAGCTGGAACCGGGCGCCCGGCTGGGCTTTCACTCTCCCTTCATCCGCGACGGTGCCAATCCCGCCGCCTCCGACGCCGAGGTCTTTCGCGTGGCCCTGCAGGTCGCCAAGCTGCTGGCCGACAGTTCCTACAAGGCGCTGACCGCCTCCGGCCCGGCACTGCCGCCCGAACTTCTGGCCATTGTCCTGGGCACCCCCTCGGCCGACATGCGCTATGTCGACACGATCGCCGAGGCCAAGCTGATGGACATCGAGCTGACCGAAGACCTGGAATACAGCACCGTCTTTCCCGACACCCGCGCGAGTTTCGACCAGATCTACCGTCGCATCTGCATAAGCACCCACACGCTGACCTACCGCCAGCATTTCGTGCGCGAAGGCTATGACTTTGCCGATCTGGTCGCCCGCACGGCGGACCCGACCTACCAGGGCGCCGATTACGCCATCCATGTCAGGGAGCGCGATCCGGCCCAGGGCAGCAGCCCCGAACGCCGCCGCGCCCTGCTGACCGGGCCAAGCTACAGCGTCCCCGGCTGGTTCAGCGCCGGTGCGCAGCAGTACTGCCGCGTCGACCTATCTGTCGAACCGGCGCCGGGCGGGCTGCGCGTGATCTCCTATTCCGTCGATTTCGGCGCCGCCTTCAGTGCCGACCTCACCCGAATCCCCGAATGGCGGGGCGAGGTGCAGGTGACACGCGGCGGCCTGCGCCCTCTGGACACCCGGTACTGAGCACGCCCCCTTCCGGTCCCCTGCCCCACACGCTAAACCATGCGCCAAAGGGAGGCACGACCCATGCAGATGGCTCAAATCGGCGATCTTCGCCTGCACTACAGCGTCACCGGTCCCGAGGATGGCACGCCCGTCGTCTTTGCGAATTCGCTGGGTACGGATTTCCGGCTCTGGGACGAGGTGCTGCCGCTCCTGCCCGCCGGCCTGCGCATCCTGCGCTATGACAAGCGCGGGCACGGGCTGTCGGATACGCCTTCCGGTCCCTACAGCATGGGCGCGCTCATCACCGACGTGGAACGGCTGATGGATCACACGGGCTTTTCCAACGCGATCTTCGTCGGCCTGTCGATCGGTGGCATGATCGCCCAAGGGCTTGCGGCCAAGCGGCTGGACCTGGTGCGCGCGATGGTCCTGTCGAACACCGCCGCCAAGATCGGCACCCGCGACATGTGGGCCGACCGGATCGCCGCCGTGGAAACCGGCGGGTTGGAGAGCATCACCGGCCCGACGATGGACCGATGGTTCTCGAAACCCTTCCATGCCGCCGAGGAGTTCCCCGGTTGGCGCAACATGTTCCTGCGCACCCCCGCAGAGGGCTGGACCGGCTGTGCCGCCGCCATCGCGGGCACGGATTTCCTGTCGTCGACCAGTGGCTTGCGCCTGCCCACGCTGGCCATCGCCGGGTCCGAGGACGGATCGACGCCGCCCGACCTGGTCTTCGAGACCGCCGACCTGATCCCCGGCGCGCAAAAGGAACTGATCCGCGGGGCAGGCCACCTGCCCTGTGTCGAGAAACCCGGTGAATACGCCGCGCTCCTGACCGCCTTCCTCAAGGCGCAGGGCGCGGCGGGCTGACATGGCGCGTTTTCTGCTGATCCACGGCGCCTCGCACGGGGCCTGGTGCTGGCGCGACGTGGTGCCCGCGCTGGAGGCCCACGGCCACGAGGTCATCGCCATCGACCTGCCGTCACACGGCGACGACGGGACGCCGGTGGGCGAAGTGACGCTCGACCTTTACGCGCAAACCATCATCCGCCACCTGACCGCGCCCACGATCCTGGTCGGGCACTCGATGGCCGGTTTCCCCATCACCCGCGCCGCAGAACTGGCGCCCGGGATGATCGCGCGCCTCGTCTACCTGTGCGCACACACGCCCTGGCCCGGCAAGACCATGTCCGAGATGCGCTTTCTCGGCGCAACGCAGCCGCTGGTTGCCGCCATTCGCGTCTCTGACGATGGGTTGTCGCACAGATTCGACCCGGACATGGCGCCGGGCCTCTTCTACCAGGATTGCCCGCCAGAGACGGTGGACTATGCCCTGCCGCGGCTCACCCCGCAGGCGCAGGCACCCGGCAAGACCGTGGTCGAGCTGACCGCGAATTCGCAGGACAAGCCGCGCAGCTACATCCTCTGCCGCAAGGACGGGGCGATCCCGCCCGACCTGCAGGAAAAGCTTGCCGCCCGTTTCGCGCCCGGCGAGGTCTACGAACTGGACAGCGGCCATTCGCCCTTCTTCTCCATGCCCGGACGGCTGGCCGACCTGCTCGACCGAATCGCCGCCAAGACCCCCTGACAGGACAGCCCATGCCCGCAACGCCCTTTGACAGCGCCCACCTGCACCGCCTCTTTCCCACCGGGGACACGGCGCGGCTGTTTTCCGACAGCGCCGAGATCCGCGCCATGATGCTGGTAGAGGCAGCGCTTGCGCAGGCGCAGGCGGCACAGGGCGTCATCCCCGAAACCGCCGCCGCCGCGATCCAGCGGGCCAGCCTGGAATGCCAGATCGACCCGGCCCAGCTGGCCGAGGCCACGGGCCAGAACGGCGTCACGACCCCCGCTTTCGTCGCCGCCTTTCGCCAGGCGATGAGCGCGCCAGAACATGCGCAATACCTGCACTGGGGCGCCACCTCGCAGGACATCCAGGACACGGGGCTGATGCTGCGCCTGCGCCAGGCCCTTGCCCAGCAAGAGGACCGTCTGCGCGCCACTCTGACCGCGCTGGCCCGGCTGGCACGCGATCACGCCGAAACCCCGATGGCCGCGCGCACCTATGGTCAGCACGCCACGCCCACTAGCTTTGGCGCGCAGGCCGCCGCCTGGGGCTGGCCCCTGATCGAGGCGCTGGAGGCCCTGCCGACCCTGCGGGCCCAGGCCCTGCGCGTCTCGCTGTCCGGTGCAGCCGGCACCGCCTCGGCCCTTGGTCCCGATCCGGCAGCCCTGCGCGCGGAAATGGCGGAAAAGCTGGGCCTGGCCGACCCCGGCCACAGCTGGCACAGCGACCGCACCTCGATACTGACCATCGCCGACTGGTTCACCCGCACCGCGCTTGCATTCGGCAAACTGGGAGAGGACCTGGTGCTGGCCACGCAAAGCGGCATCGCCGAGGTCCGCCTTGGCGGCTCTGGCGCCTCGTCGACCATGCCGCAGAAACAGAACCCCGTGGCGCCTTCGGCCCTGGTCGCGCTGGCACGCCACGCGCAGGGGCTGAACGCCACGCTGCAGGGGGCGGCCCTGCACCGGCAACAACGCGACGGCGCGGCATGGTTCACCGAATGGCTGTGCCTGCCGCAACTGGTGCTCTCCGCCGCCGCCGCCGCGACGCAGGCACAATCGCTGGCAGAAAGCCTCACCCCGGATGCAGAGGCCATGAAGGCGACCCTGGACGCCACCGGCGGGCTTCTCATGGCAGAGGCGCTGTCCTTTGCCCTGGCGCGGACCATGCCCCGGCCAGAAGCACAAGCCGCCTCCAAGGTGCTGTGCACGCAGGCACGCGACAGCGGTCAGCCGCTGGAACAGATCGCCCGCGCCGCGCACCCCGACCTGTCTGCAGACCTGTTCGACCCCGTCCACCAGATGGGCACCGCACCGGACGAGGCCCGCGCCTTTGCCGCCAGAGTCACCAGCCTGGCAAGCTGACCCGACCTGCCGTCACGTCACGCAATGCAAGCGACACCACCAATGTCGCTTTCGGAACAGCCGCCCGCTTGTCTGCCCGCGCACCCTGCCCGGAAGACACCGGGGAGGAACCCATGACACGCATCCGCGCGGCGGTCTGCACCGCCTTCGACGCGCCCCTGCAGATCGAAGAGCTCGACCTCCGCGCCCCCGGCGCCGGAGAGATCGAGGTCACGCTGGAGGCCGTCGCCATCTGCCATTCCGACATTTCCTATGCCACCGGCGCCTGGGGCGGCGCACTTCCGGCGGTCTACGGCCATGAGGCGGCGGGCCGCGTCACTGCCCTGGGCGAGGGCATCAGCGGCTTGCAGACCGGCGATCGTGTCGTCGTCACGCTGATCCGCGCTTGCGGCACCTGCCCCACCTGTGCTTCGGGCCGCCCGACCATCTGTATCGGCGACCGTGATACCACGCCCGTCCTCACACGGCCCGACGGCACAGAGGTCATGTCGGCCATGTTCTGCGGCGCCTTTGCCGAAAAGGTCGTCGTCGATCAAAGCCAGGTTGTTGTCCTGCCCGACGACATGCCCCCCGAGGCCGTCTGCTTGCTGGCCTGCGGCGTGATCACCGGCATCGGCGCGGTCATCAACGCCGGCAAGATGCGCCCGGGCGACGACGTGGTGGTGATTGGCGCGGGCGGCGTGGGCCTGAACGCGATACAGGGCGCGCATATCGGCGGCGCCCGCCGTATCGTCGCCGTGGACATGAGCGAGGAAAAGCTGGACATCGCCCGCGCCTTCGGCGCCACAGACGGGATCCTTGCCACGCTGGACGCGCCCTGGGAGGCAGCCCACACAGCCCTTGGCCGGGGCGCCGACGTGGTCGCCGTGACCGTGGGCGCGATCCCCGCCTATGAACAGGCCATGCGCTACCTCGGCTGGGGCGGACGCATGGTGATGATCGGAATGCCGCATTCCGGCGCGATGGCCACCTATGAACCCGTCGTGCCCGCCTTCATGGGCCAGGAAATGATTGGCTCGAAAATGGGCGACGTGGTGATCCAGCGCGACATTCCCTGGATGGCGGACCTCTACCGGCAAGGACGGCTGAAACTCGACGAGCTGGTGTCGGGCCGCTGGCGTCTCGACCAGATCAACGAGGCCATCGCCGACACGATGACGGGCGGCGCCCGCCGCAACGTCATCCTCTTCGACAGCCATTGACCCCGGCGCCACGCCCGCTGTTTCTTTGGGCTGAAAATACTCTCGGGGGAGTCGACCAAAGGGAGACGGGGG
>NZ_JARAMO010000212.1:0-19809 GCF_028807275.1 Mameliella sp. AT18 | reverse complement strand
CTTTGAGAGAGAACGAGTCCTGACCCTAAACGTGTTGCAGCCCAAACACTGAATGAACATTCTTTCTTAAAGGATCTTCGAAACTGCCTTTTGCACTACGGCTACCAGGAACCTAAAATCAGCGTCTCAATAAAGGACGGAACTGAAACTCCTTCCTTCTACTACGACAGTTATGCATTGTTTCGATCAGGGTATGACTGGAAGCGTGATTCCAGAGACTTCCTGCGTGGACAACCCGACGGGCGCATCGATCTCATCAAAACAAATGAAAAGGCAATCCAAAACATTGAAAAGCAGCTGGAACTACACCACCGAGTCATAAACAGAAAGCTACATGCAGAAAAACAAATCCATGACGCCTATCTGAATTGCTACAACGACGTCAAACGAGGTCAGAGTGCTCAGATGCGGCACGCTCTTAAACTGAACAGGCATTGGCAGAAAAGGCTATCGCCGAAAGAATGACGAAACCAGCAAGCGTACGGTGGGTTTTCACCCCACCGCAAGGGGGGCCTGAAACGCGCCGCGTCCCGAAACCGTCAAGAATGCGCTGATCCACCGACCGCACAGGCTCCGGAACGGGCGCTTTCCTAACAACCCCTGAAAACGCCTCCAGAACCCATTGACTTCACAAACCCGTTAACCTGTCCACAAGCCCCTCAATCCAGCTCGGTCCAGGGCCAGGGCTTCACCTCCGACGCCCCGGTCTGGTAGCGCGCCGCCTTGGCCATCCAGATGCCCAGATCCGTGCCGAATTCCGCCAGCCTTTCGTTCGGCTCGTGCTTGTTGACCAGCAGGATGATCGCCTGCACCACGGTCGCAACGGTCAGCACCGTCTGCGCCAGGCTCAGCATCAGCCAGATCAGCACCATGTAGAGCAGCCGCATCCCCATCGGCTCTGCCTCGACCTCCGGCTGCTCTCCGTGCAGCCGTCCCTCGATCCTGTCGTCGTCGTTCGCCATGACACCCCCGTTCCACCGATACGATGGGCAAAGCCTAACCACGCCTTGGCTTGCCGCCAAGAGACAAGGATCGCCCTTGCCAAGCCCGCCCCCAATCGGGTCAGATCGCGGCCATGTCCCAGCCCGAAAGTCCGCCCATGCCCATCCCCTTCTTTGACGGCCACAATGATTTCCTGTTGCGGCTGATGAAGTCCCCCGCCCCGCGCGGGGAGACATGGCTGGGCACCTCCGCCGGGCATATGGACCTGCGACGCATGAAACAGGCCGGGTTCGCGGGCGGGCTTTTCGCGATCTTCGTGCCGCCGGTGCCGGACGGGTCACCGCCGCCCGACTTCAAGACGCTCATGGCCGAACCGCCCTATGCCCTGCCGCTGCCACCCGAGATGGACCACGCGACCGCCCAGCCCACCGCGCTGGAGATGGCGGGCCTGCTGCACTGGATGGCACGTGCCGCGCCTGATGACTTTGCCCTATGCCGCAGCGCGCATGAGATCGACGCAGCAATGGAAAGTGACCGCATCGCCGGCGTCATGCACATGGAGGGCGCCGAGGCCATCGGCCCGGATCTCGACGCGCTTTACCTGTTTCACGATATGGGGCTACGCTCGCTGGGGCCTGTCTGGAGCCGCCCGACGATCTTTGGCCACGGCGTGCCGATGGCCTTTCCCGGTACACCGGACACAGGCCCCGGCCTGACCGACCGAGGCCGCGAACTCATCCGGCTGTGCAACGAGCTGAACATCCTGATCGACCTGTCCCACATGAACGAGGCCGGCTTCGACGACGTCGCCCGCCTGTCCAAAGCGCCGCTGGTGGCCACACATTCCAACGCCCATGCGCTCTGCGCCTCGCCGCGCAACCTCACGGACAGGCAATTGCACGCGATCCGCGACACGGGCGGCATGGTTGGGTTCAACTATGCGACCTTCTACATCAATGCCGATGGCCGCGCCGATGCCGGCACGCCCTGGGAAATGATGCTGCGCCACATCGACCACCTGATCGAAACCCTGGGCGAGGATCACGTCGGGCTGGGGTCGGATTTCGACGGCTGCGTCCTGCCCGACCTCATCGGCGACGTCACCGGCGTACAGGGTCTGCTGGGCGCCATGTCGGCGGATGGCTACGACGACGCGCTGATCGCCAAACTGGCCCGCGACAACTGGCAAGCCTGCCTTGCCCGCACCATAGGCTGAGTCACTTCAGCTGGCTGTCCTTGGACCCGCGCCGGTTGATGCCCCCGCGCTGTGCCGAACGGCCATCGCGTTCGCTCGCGCAGTCGATACACAGCTTGACCCCCGGGATCGCCAGGCGGCGCTTTTCCGGGATCTCCTCGCCGCAGTCGGCGCATTCCTTCAGGCTGTCACCCTGCGGACCGCGGCGCAGCTTCATCCGTTCCAGTTCCTCGGCAATGCTGGCCTCGATCTGTTCGCTGACCGCGCCGTCCCGGCTCCATCCGCCTGCCATGTCACACCTCTTTGCCGCCCAGGGCCCCATCGCAACAGTCCAGCACAAAAGCCCCGACCGGCGCAAGATGGGCTGCGGCGCCGATCCCGGTCTTGACCGCCCTGCCGCTGCGCTACCTCCAGTGCAAAAGGAGTGCCCGTAATGATCCGACTCGCCGCCCTGTTCCTGTCCGCCATCATCGCCCTGCCCGCCTGGGCTGCGCAGGGCTTTACCTTTGCCAGTATCGACGGCGGCACCCTGTCGATGGACGATTGGCAGAACCGCCCAATTCTGGTGGTGAACACCGCCTCGCGATGCGGGTTTACGCCCCAATATGACGGCTTGCAGGCGCTGTACGACCGCTACCGCGATCAGGGCCTGGTGGTTCTCGCCGTGCCCTCCGACGATTTCCGGCAGGAACTGTCCTCGGCGGAGAAGGTCAAGGAATTCTGCGAAGTGAACTTTGGCCTCGACATGCCGATGACCGACATCACCCATGTGCGTGGGGCACAGGCCCATCCCTTCTACCGCTGGGTCGCGGATCAGACCGGGTTCAGCCCGGCCTGGAATTTCAACAAGATCCTGATCGGCGCCGATGGCACCGTCCGGGCCACCTTTGGATCGACGACCAGACCACTGTCGGCCAAGATGACCCGCGCCATCGAGGAGGCGCTGAACTGAAAACGCCCCGGCCATAGGACCGGGGCGCGTGTTGTCTGGCGACAGGGCCAAGCCCGGGGATCAGGCGCTCAGCAGCGCGTAGATCTCGTCCTTGAGGGCGGCGCGCTGCTTGCGCAACTGCTCTTCCGCCAGTTGCTCCATCGGCTCGACGTTGGTTTCGGCGCGGTGCACCTGGCGGTTGACCTCATGGTACTCGTCCGCAAGCTTGGCGAAATGCGCGCTCGACTGTTTCAGAGCGTGCATCTTGTCGGTGAATTCCGGAAATTCCTCCGACAGTTCATGCGGCGTGTGGGACATTGGCGTCTCCTTCATTTGTGTCCGCCCTCCAATTTGCACAGGCGGCGGGCACAGACTTTGACGCGGATCAAACCTGATCGCCGCATACGCTTTTTAGCGAAAAGAACCGGTCAGCGCAGCGCCCGGCGCCAGCCGGCCGCCCGGGCTTCCTGCTCGGAACAGAACCAGCGTTCGCCCTTGTCCATGCTGATCCGGGTGGCCTCGTACCAGGCCTGCCCCGGAACATGGTAGATCCGTGCGCCTGAGTTGGTCGAGATGTTGCCCTTGATCCTGCAACCTTCAGGCGCAGAGGCCAGGCGCTGCGCGGCGTGGCCCCGACGGGTATCGGAGCGGAAGGCAGAGGGCGATTTCACACCCGTTGCATGCAGCCCCGCCTTGCGCCGGGCAGCGATGCGTTCCTGCGGGACATAAGCCTCGGAGTAGCGTTCATAGGCAAAGGCAAGGCCGCTTTCGACCAAGGTTTCGCCAAGGTCCTTGCCATCGACCCGACAGCGCGCCACGACGCGGTCATAACGGTCGCGATCCAGCTCGACGCAGGAGGCGGTGCGGCCCTCGTAGCGGGCGCGGACCTCGCCGCTGACCCAAGAGCCGCACCCCCACATCGGCGCCCCGCCCCCGCCGCATCGCTGGCCGTTTTCGGGGGCATCGATGCCGTGCAGGCGGATATTGGTCTGTCCGATGGCGACCGTGTCACCGTCGATCACCCGCAAAGGGCCATTGAGATCGGCAGAGGCAGCGGTGGCGGAGGCAGCAAGAACAAGTGCGAAACAAAATCTTAACATGCCGTTAAGATCGGCACGCTCCTGATCCCTTTCAAGACAAAAGTTAACGAAAGGTTAACCGGCCATGAAGGCGGTTAACATGTCTTAACGCTGCACGCTCTCCCAGTCCGGGTGAACCCAGGGTTGCGCATTGTCCGGCGGCAGGCGGCGGCCCAGCACATGATCGGCGATCTTTTCGCCCACCATGATCGAGGGCGCGTTGAGATTGCCGTTGGTGATGCGCGGAAAGATCGAACTGTCCGCCACCCGCAACCCGTCCACGCCGATCACCCGCCCCTCGGGGTCGACCACGGACCGCGGATCATCAGCCCGGCCCATCCGGCAGGTGCCACAGGGGTGATAGGCGCTTTCGGCATGTTCACGGATCACCGCGTCAAGATCCTCGTCCGTCTCTGCCCCGGCGCCCGGCTGCAACTCCTTGCCGCGATAGGGCGCAAAGGCCTCTTGTCCGAAAATCTCGCGCGTCAGGCGGATGCAGCGGCGGAAATCCTGCCAGTCCTCTTCCGTGCTCATGTAGTTGAAGAAGATGCGCGGCGCCTCCTCGGGGTCGTTCGACCGCAACGTGACCTCCCCCCGAGAGGGTGAGCGCATCGGCCCCACATGCGCCTGAAACCCGTGCCCTTCGGGCGCCACCTGGCCGTCATAACGCACGGCGATGGGCAGGAAATGGTACTGGATGTCGGGATATTGCACCCCGGCCTTGGAGCGGATGAAACCGCAGCTTTCGAACTGGTTGGACGCCCCCGGCCCGCTGCGGGCAAACAGCCACTGCGCCCCGACCCAGGCCTTGCCCGCGAGGTTCCAGTATTTCGCCAGGCTCACCGGCTGCGTCGCCGCCATCTGGACATAAAGCTCGAGGTGGTCCTGCAGGTTCTGCCCCACGCCGGGGCGATCCGCCTGCACCTCGATGCCCTGTTCCGACAGCTGCGCCGCCGGTCCGATCCCCGACAACATCAGCAGCTTGGGCGAGTTGATGGCGCTGGCCGCAAGGATCACCTCGGCCCGGGCCTGGATCACCTCGACCTTGCCGCCACGCGACACCTCGACCCCCGTGGCGCGCCCCTCGTCAAAGACCACGCGCCGGGCCAATGCCCGCACCAGCTTTGCCCCCTGTTTCAGCGCGGGCCGCAGGTAGGCCTTGGCCGCCGACCAGCGTTCGCCCTGCCAGACCGTCATGTCGAAGGCGCCAAAGCCTTCCTGTTGCTCGCCATTGTAGTCGCCGGTGACCGGATAGCCCGCCTGCCGCCCGGCCTCGACGAAGGCCTGCACCAGTGGGTTGTCGCGGCGTCCGCGCGTGACGTGCAACGGCCCGCCCTGCCCGCGCCAGGCCGGATCGCCGCCGTGGCCGCCGTCGTGCCAGTCCTCCATCCGCTTGAAATAGGGCAGCACGTCGGCATAGCCCCAGCCGTCGCAGCCCTCCTCGCGCCAGTGGTCATAGTCCAGCGCGTGCCCGCGCACATAGATCATGCCGTTGATCGAGGACGACCCGCCAATGACCTTGCCACGCGGACAGACCAGCCGCCGCCCGCCAAGGTGCGGTTCCGGCTCTGTCTGGTAGCCCCAGTCGTAGCGCGCCATGTTCATCGGGTAGCTGAGCGCCCCCGGCATGTTGATGAAGGGCCCCCAATCGCTGCCGCCATGCTCGATGACGATCACCGATTTGCCCGCTTCTGTCAGGCGCCCCGCCACGGCACATCCGCCCGAACCGGCACCGACGATCACATAATCCGCTTCCATTTCCCTCACCGCTGGTGATTTTGCCGGGGACAGGGGCACGGCGCCCACTTGACAGGCGCACCGGCTGTCCCCTTATTCCAGAACGCCCGCCACTGGCCGGCACATGTCTTTCGCCGCATGACCGCCCGCGCGGTCCATGAGCGACCTCTCGAAAGTCTGACCCGATGCATGGGACACGTTTTCCCTCCGGCGATCCGCAGGCCGACAGGCGTGCCGAATTTGCCGAAACCCTGGCCCACCTGGGCGACGCCGCCGGCGCCATCGAGACCCTGACCGGGGCCCTGGAACTGGCCCCCGGATGGGCGGCGGGCTGGTTCCGCCTTGGCGAATACCTCGAGGCCACGGGCGACACCGAGGCCGCCGTCACCGCCTACAACCGCGCCTGCGCCGCCGATCCGGCCGATCCGCTGGGCGCCGGGCTGCGCCGCGACCTCCTGCGCGACGTGCCGCTGGCCGATCGTCTGCCGCCCGCCTTCGTGGAACTGCTCTTTGATCAATACGCGCCCCGGTTCGACCGCGCGCTGGTGGACAGGCTGGGCTATCGCGGCCCGGAACAACTGGGTCAGGCCTTGGACCGGGCGGGGATCATCCGCGTGGACCGCGCGCTGGACCTCGGCTGCGGCACGGGACTGACCGGCGCCGTTCTGCGCCCGCGCAGTGGCTGGCTGGCGGGCATCGACATCTCTGCCGGGATGCTCTCCGAAGCCCGCGAAAAGGCGCTTTACGACCGGCTGCATCAGGCGGACATCACCGCGCTGGAGATCGGCGAAAGCTATGACCTGATCGCCGCGGGCGATGTGTTCAACTATATCGGCGCGCTGGAACGCACCATCGGCTGGTGCGCCGGATCGCTGACCCCGGGCGGCACGCTGGTCTTCAACGTGGAACAGGGCGACGGTCCCGTGACGCTGCACGAAGGGCGCCGTTTCCGGCATTCCCGCGCCTATGTCGCGGGCCTTCTGGACGAGGCCGGCTTTGCCCGCGTCTCCTGCACGGAGTGCACCCTGCGCCACGACCGTGGCGCGCCCGTGGCCGCGCTGACCGTTCTGGCCAGCCTGCCCGGATCGACCGTCACCTACCAGGGCGACGGGGAAAGCGAGGTTCCGGCCTGACCGTCCTGCCGGGTGGACAGGCCGCATCACTCCCCCCGTGGAAAACGCTTGTTTTCCTCCAGCACGTTGAGATCCATGTGGTTGCGCATGTAGCGCTCGCTGGCCTTTTGCAGCGGCTGGAAATCCCAGGGGTAATAGCCGCCCTGCCGCAGCGCCTCGTAGACCACCCAGCGCCGTGCCTGGCTTTGCCGGACCTCGGCGTCGAACCGCCCCAGGTCCCAGCGCCGCGCCGACGCCGTGCGGAATTCCTCCATGATCTCGGCCTGTTCCGGCGCCTCGGCCAGGTTCACCAGCTCATGCGGATCGGCCTCGAGGTCGAAGAGCTGTTCCGGGTCCAACGTGCAATCGGTGTATTTCCACTTGCCCCGCCGCAGGCAGACCAACGGCGCATATGAGGCCTCGGCTGCATATTCCATCGCCACCGGCGAGACACGTTCGCCGCCCCGCATCACCGGCACCAGGCTCTCGCCTTCGGTCCAGGGCATGACCTCGGACATGTCCACACCCGCCAGGTCACAGAGCGTCGGACAGATATCGATGTTCGACACCGGGGCCACGACCTGCGCGCCCTCCATGCCGGGCACCGAGATCATCATCGGCACCCGGGCCGACCCTTCGTAGAAGGACATCTTGAACCACAGGCCCCGCTCGCCCAGCATGTCGCCGTGATCCGAGACAAAGACCACGATGGCCTCCTGCCGGGTGTCCTCCAGAACCTGCAACAGCTGCCCGATCTTCTCGTCCAGGTACGAGATATTGGCGAAATAGGCCTGGCGCGACTGGCGGATGTTCTCCTCGGTGATGTCGTAGCTGCGCCAGTCGTTGGCGTCGAAGATCCGTTTCGAATGCGGGTCGTGATCCTCGTAGTCCATCGCCGGGACCTGCGGCAGCAGATGGTCGCACTCCTCGTAAAGATCCCAGAACCGCTTGCGTGCCACGTAGGGGTCATGCGGATGGGTAAAGCTGACGGTCAGACACCAGGGCCGGTCATCGTTGCCCCGCGCCAGGTCATAGAGCTTGGCCGAGGCGTTATAGGCAACCTCGTCGTCGTATTCCATCTGGTTCGAGGTCTCGGCCACGCCCGCGCCCGTCACCGAGCCCATGTTGTGATACCACCAGTCGATGCGCTCTCCGGGCTTGCGATAGTCCGGCGTCCAGCCGAAATCGGCCGGGTAGATGTCGGTGGTCAGACGTTCCTCGAAACCATGCAGCTGGTCCGGCCCGACGAAATGCATCTTGCCGCTGAGGCAGGTCTGGTAGCCCGCCCGGCGCAGGTGGTGCGCATAGGTGGGAATGTCGCTCGCGAACTCGGCGGCGTTGTCATAGACCCGCGTCATGCTGGGCAGCTGCCCGGACATGAAACTGGCTCGCCCCGGCGCGCAAAGCGGCGAGGCGGTATAAGCGTTGGAAAACCGCACCGAACGCGCCGCCAGCGCGCGCAGGTTGGGCACATGCAACCAGTCCGCCGGCCCGTCGGGAAACAGCGTGCCGTTCAGCTGGTCGACCATCAGGATCAGGATATTCGGCTTGGTCATTGGGTCCTCATCAGGGCATGGGCGGTTTCGGTCACGTTCTGCGCGGCCCCCGAGACGCCCTGCCCGGACAGGGCGGCGCGCAGGTAGACGCCGTCGATCAGCGCGGCGATGCGGTCCGCCACCACCTCGGGGGCCTCGGTGCGCCCGCGCAGCGCGTGCACCAGGTTCGAGTGAAGGCGCCGCTGGTAGACCTGTAACAGGCGCGCCGCCTCGGGTTCGCGCAGGGCCAAGACGTAAAAATTCAGCCAGGCGGACACGGTTTCGGGCTGAAAGAAGCTCTCCGCGAAATTGGCCGCGATCAGCGCCTCCAGCCGCCGGTCCTGCGGGGCCTTGGCCAGGGCCGCGCGTACCTCGGTTCCGTATTCGGTCAGGATGTGGCGCATGGCGGCAAGGAATATCTGCACCTTGCCGCCGAAGTAGTGATGCGCCAGCGCGCTGGACATGCCCGCGCGGCGCGCGATCCGCGAGACGGTCACGTCGAGGCTGCCGGCCTCGCCGACCTCGGCCACCGTCGCCGCCAAAAGCGCAGCGCGCCGTATGGGTTCCTGTCCAATCTTGGGCATGGCGGCAGGATGGTTTTTATTGACTGGCGAGTCAATCAAGAATGCCCCGCACCCTGCCCCGTCGTCGGCCAAGGGAACGGGCCGAAACCCACAAGGGATTTCGGCCCGTTCCAGGTTGCGCCCTAGGCTGCCCGCGTCAATCCACGCGACTATAGGTCAGGATATTGCCCCGCCCCGGGTTGATCAGTTCCAGCCGGTCCGCCGTGACCTCGCCCAGGTGCACGCACCAGCTGTCCTGCGTCTCCAGCTCTGTCCGGGTCCAGCCGATGCCCTCGAAGGGGGCATCGGGACAGGTGCCGCCCAGGGTCATCCACTGGTGCCCCGAAAACGCGCCATTGTAATAGTCGTAGACATCCGCGCCCCGGATCGTCATGCGCGAGGCCGGATCGTCCAGCGATTGCCACTCACCCTGCATCAGGTGGCGTTCCTCGGAGAAAAAATCGCCGTCAAAGACCTCTGTCACCCGGCCCAAGGCGATCTCGACCGTGATGTCGCCGTAGGCGATCATGTCGCCTTCGAGTTCGACCGCCAGCGGCATGGGCCAGTATTGCAGGTCATCCAGCAGGGCATCGGTCGTGCCCCCACCGTAATAAGCATGATAGCGCCAGCCCTCGACCTCGAAACTGCAATAATCCAGCCCGTCGATCAGCTCGCAGCCGGTGAATATGCCATTCTGCGTAAAGGGTTCGCCCAGGCTGCCGCGGGCAAAGGGGTGCAGGCTTTCCAGCGGGGCTTCTTCGTCCGACAGATCCGCAGCCCCCTTCGGCGCCACCGGCGCCGGTCCGTCCGCCACAAGGGTCAGCGTGAAGTCCGCGGCGTTCCCGGTGTCCACCTTGCGAAACCGCGTCTTGTCATATCCACGCGCGGCGCAGTCCTTGTCGCCCGCGATAGTGAAGGGATCGGGCGTGCTGCAAAACGAGAACGGCCCGTCGAAATCGCCGCCCGGCGTCGTTGCCCGGTAGTAGAAATAGCGCCGCCCAAGGTCACGGCCCATGACGGGCTTGCACTCTCCCGGGGCCAGTTGCCACCAGCCTTCGGATGTCCAGACCCCGCCCGGGGCCTCGTACCCGATGGCCACGCTGTGCCGCAGGTCCGTCGTGTTGCAGACCTCAAGGCCCGCCTGCGCCGCCAACGGCAACGCCCCCAGCACCAGCCCCGTGGCGCCCGAAATCCATCTGTTCATGCCCGTCCTCCCGTTTTTACGGGTCACATCAGGCACATGCGCTCGACACCCTGTCGAGCCTTTTTGTCCGGGATCAGAGTTTCAGGGTGCCCAGCAGCTGGTTCTGCGGCAAGCTTGCCACTTCGACGCCGCTATCGGTGCGCCACAGGTTGTAGCCGTATCCCCGCATCCGGAACCGCCATTCAGCCTCGGACAGGACCTTTTCCCGCTCACTCATCAGGAAGTCCTGAATTTCATCCATATTCTCGGTCATCTTTCCCTCTGCAAACATTCCTTTCACTCCTCAAATGCTGCCTCTGATTGCTTGAAGCATCGTTAAGGAATGCGGCGCGATTGCGCCCGGATGGCGGAGATTTGACGATCCGTGGACAATTCCCCGGGAAATCAGTTCTTTGTTTCCGACACCAGCGGCGTGACCCGGCGTTTCAGAACCGCCTCGCGCCAGGTGATAAAGACCACGGCGGCCAGAATCAGCGACCCGCCCGCGATCACCCAGGGGTCGACCGGCTCGGCGAACAGGACTGCGCCCAGCACGACCGCCCAGACCAGTTGCAGGAAGGTCACCGGCTGCGTCACCGTCACCGGCGCGGCGGCAAAGGCCAGCGTCATCGTATAGTGCCCCGAGGTGGCAAACAGCGCCACGCCCAGAAGGATCAGCAGTTCCCACCAGGTCGGCCAGACCCAGACCGCGATCGCCAAGGGCGCCAGACCGATGGTCACCCCCACCGACAACAGCACCACCACCACCGCCGCACTGACCTCGCCCGACAGGATCTTGGCCAGCAGGTACGACCCGGCAAAGAACAGGGCCGCCGCCAGCATGGCGAAATGCCCCGGGTCCAGCTCGCGAAAGCCCGGCCGCAGGATCATCACCGCGCCCAACAGCGCCGCCACGATGGCCATGACCCGCCGCAACGCCAGGCGCTCACCCAGGAAAAATACCGCCAGGACCGTCACGTAGACCGGGTTGAGATAGTTCATCGCCGTCACCTCGGCGATGGGAATGCGCGTCATGGCATAGAACCACAGCACCACCCCACCAGTGTGAAACAGCGCCCGCAACGAAAACAGCCGCCACAGGCGCGGCGTCAGGCGCACCTGCATGAACTGCCCGGCCATCGGCAGCAGAAAGACCAACCCCAGGACATAGCGCAGAAAGGCGGATTCCTGCGCCGGAATGCGCTGCCCCAGCGATTTGACCAATGCCGTGACCGCGACAAAGCACAGCCCGGTCACCACCATCCAGAAAACGCCCCGCGCCGGGGTCTGCACCTTGTCAACCATGCCCTTGGCTTAGACCATTGGACGGCGGGCACAAGGGGGGTCACATCCAGAGCAGCTTGGCCGCGATGGCCCACATGGTCAGGCCCACGACAAGATCCAGCACCCGCCAGGCCCGCGGCCGCGCAAAGATCGGCGCCAGCGCCCGCGCCCCGTATCCCAGCGAAAAGAAGAACACGAAAGAGGCCGTCATCGCCCCAAGCGCAAAGGCCAGCCGTGCGTCATACTGGGCCGAGACCGCACCCAGCAGCACAACCGTATCCAGGTAGACATGCGGGTTGAGCCAGGTCAGCGCCAGGCAGGTCAGCACCGCCGCCCGCAGGCTTTGCGCCCCCTCGCCGGCGGCCAGCGCCTCGCCCCCTTTCCAGGCGGCATAAAGCGTCTTGGCCCCGTACCACCCAAGGAAGGCGGCGCCAAAGATCCGCATCGCCCATTCCAGCCCCGGCACCGCCTCGGCCAGTGCGCCGAACCCGGTGACCCCGGCAGCGATCAGCGCCGCGTCGGAGATTGCGCAGACCAGGACCACCGGCAGCACATGCATCCGCCGCAGCCCCTGCCGCAGGACAAAGGCATTCTGCGCCCCGATCGCCAGGATCAGGCTGAACCCCAGTGCAAACCCCGCAATCGCCGCTTCCATACCCTTGCCCCTCGTAACCCAACCCGCCTGATGGCTGGAATTGCCGCCCAGATCAATCCCGAACGAAGGCAGCATTGACCCCCCGCGCGAAATCCCGAAAATCCCAATTCAAAGGGGAAAGCGCATGTGCTGGAGCGAAACCGCAACCTACTCGATGGCCGCGCTTGGGGCGGCTGCCACCTTCGTCACCTGGCGCAAGGGCGAACCTGCGGGGATCTGGGGCACCCTGGGCTTTTTCACTGCGATGGAGGGGTTGCAGGCCTGGGGCTATGGCGTGATCGACCAATGCGGCACGCCCGGCAACACGACGGTCACGGTGCTGTCCTACCTGCACATCGTTCTGCAACCCATTGTCGTCAACCTCTTCTGCATGGCCCTGGTCGGCCCCGCCATCGACCCGCGCACAAGGCGCTGGGTGCTGGGGCTGGCCTCGCTCGCCTCGCTGACCTTGCTGGCACGCCTGCTCCCCGCGCCCTGGCTTGGGGTCTGTCCACCCGGGGTGCCGCTCTGCGGGCCCGAGTTCTGCACCATCTCCGGCGACTGGCACCTGGGCTGGAGCATGCAGCTCAACAATTTCCTCAGCCTGTCGCACTGGCTGGGCGGCATCGGGCAGTTCCCGGATTACCTGCTGGCCTGCCTGTTGCTACCCTGTCTCTACGGCGCCTGGCGCTTTGCCCTTCTCAACGGGCTGGTGGGGCCGCTGATTGCCTCAGGCCTGACCAGCAACCCCAACGAGATGCCGGCGATCTGGTGCCTCTTTTCCGTGATGCTGGTGCTGATCGGGATCAGCCCGCTGGTCCGCCGACAGGTCTTTCCCCCCGCCACACCGGCCTGACCACGCTCAGCGCGGGCGCCGCCCCGGCGGGTGAAAGAGGTATTCCGCCAGCAGGCCCAGCTTGAACGGCAGCCGCCCCTTGCGTTCGACCAGCTGTTTCAGCGTCATCCGCCGCCGCCGCACGATGGCCCGGGCGATGCGGAATTCCGCCCGCCGCTTGCGTTCCAGCACCGAGACCGGCAAGAGCCGCTTGAGCCCCTTCCACAGCCAGCCCAGCTGCAGAAAGGCCAGCGCCTTGAACAGGCCCTTTTGCAGGCTGGTCCAGGTCATCCGCACCGTCGCGCCAAAGGCCGCCACCAGCCAGAGCGGCAGTTGCACCGAGAACAGGATCAGCCACAGCCCCATCGACGTGACCGACAGCGCCAGGGTGGCAAAGAGGATCACCAGCCAGGCCACCGCCCTCTCGACACGGCTAAGCCCGTTGAACCAGTCCATCAGCCGCGCGTATCGCAGCTGCACGATCTGCAGGTAACCTTTGACCAGCAACTGGATCCGCCGCAGGATCGCCTTGCCCAGCATCAACGGCACGACAGAGGTGGTGATCCATTTCTTGATCAGCTCGACGCGAAAGAACATCGCGCCCTGGGTCTTGAGCCAGCTCAGGATCACCGGCAGGTCGAGCCCGGCAAGCTTCTTCAGCAGCACCTTGGCCTGGGTCAGGATCAGCCCCAGCGCAATCAGAACTTCGTGTCCGAAATACCAGGTCGCGGCGCCGGACAGCGCCACGAAACCCCCCAGCAATATGAGCGCCCGCAAAAGCATACCCCGGCTTAGGCGGTTTCAAGGCCGGGCCGCAAGGCGGCTGTGCCCTACCCGGCGCGCAGGGATCCGTAGGATGGGTGATCCTCACCCATCCTTTCCCCGAAGAGGCCATCCGGCAAACAGTCGATCTTGCGCTGGACCCGCCCCAGGGGCAAATCCCGGTGCAACGAGGAATAGGGCCAGTCCTCGGCCTGCGCGACCAGCCCGTGCCGCACCGGGTTGCCCCAGCAAAAATGCAGATGGGTCCGGAAATCCGCCTCGCCCCGGATCGCATGTTCCCAGAACCGCCGCTGCCAGGGACCGCGTTCGCCCTTGCGCCGCTTGGAATGGCTCCGCCGCCCGGCCAGCCCGCAAGCCAGCGAGAACCGCGTCTTGATCAGGCGCCAGCGGGTCGAGAAATCCGCGTCCCCCGGTGGCAAGGTCCAGATGGCATGTAGGTGGTCCGGCAGGACAACCACCGCCTCGGTGAGAAACGGGCGGTCCCGGCAGGTCCGGGCCCAGGCCGCGCGCAGATCGTCGATGTGATCCACCAGCGCCCCGGACCGGCGATCCGAGAGGTTGACAGTGAAGAAATAGGTCGCGCCGGGCAGGCGCAAGCGGCGATAGCTGGTCATGACACCAGCCTCGGACAGAGCGGTTAAGGATGGGTGAAAACCACCCATCCTACGAACATCCGTCCCCATCGGGAAAAAGCCCCCGCCGAAGCGGGGGCCATCCTGCCGCAGGGCATGACGGTCAGGCGTTTTCCAGCTGCGCCATGACCTCGTCGGAGGCTTCGAAATTGGTGGTCACGCGCTGGACGTCGTCATCATCCTCCAGCGCCTCGACCAGCCGCATCAGCGACTGCATGCCGTCCAGGTCCAACTCGGTCGTGGTCGTGGGCTTCCAGACCAGCTTGGTCGACTCGGACTCGCCCAGGTCGGCTTCCAGCGCGGTCGACACCTCGTTCAGGTCGGTGTCCGCGCAATAGATCACATGCCCGTCCTCGGAGGATTCAACGTCCTCGGCGCCGGCCTCGATCGCCGCCATCATGACGTCATCCGCGTCGCCCGCATCCGCCGGGTAGACGATCTCGCCCTTGCGCTCGAACATGAAGCCGACAGAGCCGGTTTCCCCGAGGTTGCCGCCGTTCTTGGTGAAGGTCGACCGCACGGTCGAGGCGGTCCGGTTGCGGTTGTCGGTCATCGCCTCGACGATCACCGCCACGCCGTTCGGGCCATAGCCCTCATAGCGGATTTCCTCGTAATCCTCGGCATCGCCACCGGTCGCCTTCTTTATGGCGCGTTCGATGTTGTCCTTGGGCATCGACTGGCCCTTGGCCTCTTTCACGGCCAGGCGCAGGCGCGGGTTCTTGTCGGGATCGGGATCGCCCATCTTGGCGGCGATGGTGATCTCCTTCGAGAGTTTCGAGAAGATCTTGGCCCGGATCTTGTCCTGACGGCCCTTGCGGTGCTGGATGTTTGCCCATTTGGAATGGCCGGCCATGTCGCGTTGCCTCTTTTCGGGTGCTTGGAATATCCGCGCCTCTATAAGTCACGCCCGCCCCCCTTGCCAAGTCCGCGTGCCAAGTCCGGGTCATGTGGCGTTGCGCGCCGCGCGTCCCTGCGGTAGCGCAAGGTCATGAGCCGATTCCTCCTCCTCCAGCTGCGCCCCGAACCCGAGGCCAGCGACTCCGAGTACCGCGCCATCCTGGACACCTCCGGCCTGAGCGCCGATCGCGTCCACCGGATGCGCCTGGAACAGGAGGATCTGCCGCGCGACATGGACCCGGGCGACTATGCCGGGGTGATCGTCGGCGGCGGCCCCGGCTGCGTCAGCGACAGACCCGCGGACAAGGACCCGGTGGAACGCCGCATCGAAGAGTCGATCCTGCGCCTGATGCCCCGCATCACCGCCGAGGATATTCCCTTCATGGGCTGCTGCTATGGCATCGGCATCCTGGCCCACCACCTGGGCGCCGAGGTGGCCAAGGGCCGGTTCAACGAACCGGTGGGCGCCGTGACCTGCTATACCACGCCCGAGGGCGCCAAGGACCCCCTGACCGCCGGCCTGCCCGAGCAGTTCGACGCTTTCGTCGGTCACAAGGAAGCGGTGCAGAACCTGCCCAAGGGCGCGGTGCACCTGGTCTCGTCCGGCCCCTGCCCCTACCAGATGATCCGCTACGGCCAGAACGTCTACGCCACCCAGTTCCACCCCGAGGCCGACGCCGCCGAGTTCGAAACCCGCATCCGCATCTATCGCCACAAGGGCTATTTCGCGCCCGAAGAGGCAGACGCCCTGATCGAGATGTGCCGCGCGGCAAAGGTCACCGAACCGCCCCGCCTGCTCGAGGGTTTCGTGGAACGCTACGGCTGACGGACCGCTAAAGCGGCCAGAAATACGGGATCAGCAGCGCCGACAGCACACCCACGCTCAGGTTCAGCGGCAGGCCGACCTTGAAGAAATCCGAGAACTTGTAGCCCCCCGGACCATAGACCAGCGTGTTGGTCTGGTAGCCGATAGGCGTGGCGAAACTGCACGAGGCCGCCACCATGACCGCCACCACCAGCGGACGCGGGTCCACCCCGATGGCGCTGGCCAGGCCGATGGCGATGGGGGTCACCACCACGGCCACAGCGTTGTTGGACACGGTTTCGGTCAGGATACTGGTCAGCAGGTAGACCGCCCAGATCACCAGCGGCGCCGGCAGCTTGGCCATCAGGGGGGCCACCACGCCCACGATCAGCCCGACCGCACCGCTGGCCTCCAGCGCGGCACCGATCGCCAGCATGGCAAAAATCAGCGCCAATAGCTGCCCCTCGACAAAGGAAAACGCCTCGTCCGCGTCGATGCAGCGGGTCAGCAGCACCACCGCAACGGCGACCACCGCCAGCGCCAGGATCGGCGCCACGCCCAGCGCCGACAGCGCCACGATGCCGCCCAGCGCCCCCAGCGCCACCGGCGCGTGGCCCCGGCGAAAGGCCCGCGCCGAAGGATGCGCCACGTCGACAAGATCCATCTCGTCCGCCAGACGCTTGACGTCCTCTGCGTTGCCCTCCAGCAGCAGCGTGTCGCCCACGCGCACCACCAGGTCGTCCAGCTGGCGCCCGATGTTCTGGTTCCGCCGGTGCACCGCCAACGGATAGACCCCAAACCGGCGCCGCAGGCGCAGCGCGCCCAGCGACCGGCCCACCATCTTGCAGCCGGGCGTGATCAGCACCTCGACGGTGGTCGTTTCCTTGCTCGACACCTGGTCGACGCGCTTCAGCTCCTTGTTGCGTTGCAGCGACAACAGCTCGGTCATCTGCGTGCGCAGCACCACACGGTCACCCAGTTGCAGCTTTACCCCCTGCAGGTTGCGGCGCAGCGATTCATCGCCCCGGATCACGTCGATCAGCCGCACGCCGTCGCGCTTGAACAGCTGCACGCCCAGCACCTCGCGGTCGATCAGGTTCGAATCCGGCGGGATCACCGCCTCGGTAAAGAACTTCATCCGCGAGCGATCCGACAGCATCCCCGCCATCGAGGTCCGCTCGGGCAGCAGGAACCGCCCCACAAAATAGAGATAGATCATCCCCCAGGCCACCAGGATGATCGCCAGCGGCGTCACCTCGAAAATGGTGAAGGGTTGCAGCCCCTGGGTGCGGGCCACCCCGTCGACCAGCAGGTTGGTCGAGGTCCCGATCAGCGTCAGGGTGCCGCCCAGGATCGCCGCGTAACTCAGCGGGATCAGCAGTTTCGACGGCGCGATGCCCATCGTCTTGGCGATCTGCACGAAGATCGGCAGCATCACCACCACCACCGGCGTGTTGTTCATGAAGGCCGAGGCGACGATCACCACAAGGAGGATGCCGCCGATGGCCCGCTTGGGTCGCAATGCCACCTGTTCCTGCGCGAAGCCCGTGAAGGCATCCAGCGCCCCGGTCCGCACCAGCGCCCCCATCACCAGGAACATCGCCGCGATGGTCCAGGGCGCCGGGTTCGACAGTACGTCGAGCGCCGCGTCATAGGGCAGGACGCCCAGCACCAGCAGCACCGCGACACCGCCAATGGCCGTAACCTCTGTCGGATAGGTTTCACGGACGAAAAGCACGAACATACCGATCACCACGGCAAGCGTCATCACCGCCTGGCTTGTCTGGCTCAGCTCGATCCCGATCATGTATTGCTCAGCCTATCGCCCGCACTCAACCGGCCGCATTCTGACCGCTTGGCGGGACAGGCACAAGCGGTTTACGCTGCGGCTGCACAAGGGCCATGCCCGCCATCATCAGCGCCAGCGCCACCCAGACCCAGCCCGAGTAGGCCTCGGCCAAAAACAGCATCGCCCAGCAGACACCGAACAGCGTGACAAGATAGCTCACCTGCGCGGCAAAGACCGCGCCCGCCCGGCCCACGAGCCAGACATAGGCGGAATAGGCAAAAGCATGCAGCGCGGCGCTGGCGATCACCGCCTTGTCCGGCCCCGTCAGCGGCAACACCGGCGTGATGAACTGTCCGCTGGCCAACGCCAGGGGAAGGCTCAGCACGACCCCCAGGATCGAAGCGCCGGTCAGCACCTGAACCGCATCCAGCCCCTGGGTGCCCCATTTCGACACCATGTTGCCTTCCAGCGCGTAACAGGCCGAGGAAATCAGCGCGACCGCGATCCAGACCGCCTGCGTCCCTGCCGGCAGGCTTGCCTCAGGCAGAACCAGCACCGCCACGCCGCCCAGCCCCAGCAGCAAGCCCAGGATGCGCCGCGGCTCCGGCCGGTCGATGCCCAGCGCCAGGGCAATCGGAAGGGCGAACATGGGCACCGAGCTCAGCAGGATCGACAGCACGCCGGAAGGCAGATGCACCGCCGCCTGGTAAGAGGCGATGCCCGGCACCACCGTACCGACCACCGCGATGAACAGATACAGCCGCAGCGCCGGGGCGTGCATGGGCAGGCGCTTGCCACGCAACACCGTCAGCGCGCCCAGCAGCAGCCCCACCAGCACCGTCTGCCAGAAGATCAGACCGAAATGACGATAGCCCTCCGACACCGCCACCTTCATCAGTGGCTGCGTCGCCCCCCAGGCCGCGCCCGTCACCACCAGCGTGGCAAAGGGCAAGAGGCGGCTCATGCGGGGCCGGCGGGCGCCAGCCGCCCACCCTGGCGGACCATCTGCACGGAAACCGCCTTGCCGGTCATGTCATCGGTCTCGACATAGACGCCCGACAGGGTGGCCTCGCCCAACGCCGGGTTGAACCGCCCCTTGGCCATGCCATTGACGAACCGGCGCAGCGGTTCCGCCGGGTCCATCCCGATGACGCTGTTGTAATCTCCGCACATGCCCGCGTCCGACTGGAACGCGGTGCCGCCTGGCAGGATCTGCGTGTCCGAGGTCGGCACATGGGTATGCGTCCCAACGACAAGGCTGGCGCGCCCGTCGCAGAAATGACCCATGCCCATCTTTTCCGAGGTGGCCTCGCAATGCATGTCGACGACGATGGCCTGCGCCTGTCCGCCCAGCGGATGCCGTTTCAGCGTCTCGTCCACCGCCGTGAAGGGGCTGTCATAGTTGCGGCTCATGAAGACCTGCCCCAGGGCCTGCACCACCAGCACCTTGCGCCCGCGCGCATCCTTGTACAGCGCCGCCCCCGTCCGGGTGCCTGCCGGGCAAAGTTCAGCGGTCGGATGATGCGTGTCTCGCCCTCGATATGGGTCAGCATCTCTTTATGGTCGAAGGCGTGGTCGCCCAGGGTGATGACATCGGCCCCGGCCTCGAAGATCGCCTTGGCATGCTCTGCCGACAACCCGTGGCCGTTGGTCGCGTTCTCGCCGTTCACGATGACGAAATCCAGCCGCCAGTCCTTGCGCAGGGAGGGCAGACGCTCCGTGATCGCCTGCCGCCCGGCGCGGCCCATCACGTCACCTAGAAAGAGTATCTTCATGGGCGACATGGGTAATTCGGGCGTCCGGGAAAGTTAAGCCCGAATCGTTCCACGCGAAAGGAGATGAAAAGGGGGCTCTGCCCCCGTCTCCCTTCGGT
>NZ_JARAMO010000211.1:0-22952 GCF_028807275.1 Mameliella sp. AT18 | reverse complement strand
ACCCGCCTGCAGGTGGAACACCCGGTGACCGAGGAAATCTGCGGTGTCGACCTGGTGGAATGGCAGATTCGGGTCGCCTCGGGCGAACCATTGCCCGCCCGGCAGGAGGACCTGAAGATCAACGGCCATGCCTTCGAGGCGCGGCTATACGCCGAGGACGTGCCGGCGGGATTCCTGCCCGCTACGGGCACTCTGTCGGACCTGTCGTTCCCCGAGGGGCTGCGCGCGGAAACCGGCGTGCGGGCCGGTGATGCCATCAGCCCGCATTACGACCCGATGATCGCCAAGCTGGTGGCGCATGGCCCCACGCGGGCCGTGGCCCTGCGACGCCTGGCGCGGGGGCTGCGCAACAGCCGGGTGGCGGGCACGGTGACGAACCTCGCCTTTCTGGGCGCGCTTGCGGAACACGAGGGCTTTGCGCGGGGAGAGGTGGACACCGGGTTGATCGCGCGGGACATCGACGCGCTGACCGCACAGCCCGAGGTCACGCCGGCGGTCTGGGCCGAGGCGGCGCTGACCGCACTGGGGCTGACGGAGGCCGTGGACTGGGAAACCGGCTTTGCCCTCTGGCGGCCGGAATGGCGTAGGGTGGTGCTGGAACAGGGCGGCACCCGGCGCGAGATCGGCGTCAAGGTCAGAGGGCCGGGCTCTGTCCTGGTCTCCGTCGAGGGGCAGGTCGTCGAGGCGCTGCGCGGGGTGCGCGGCTGGACCTTCGATGACACGCCGGCTGCGGGCGCCTATCTGGCGCCGGGGCAGGTGACGGTCTTTGCCCACTACGGGATCGCCTTCGATCTGCCCGATCCGCTGGCGCGGGGCGCCGCGGCTGCGGGCGCCCTGGACGGGGCGCTGGCGCCGATGCCGGGGCGGGTCGTCTCTGTCCATGTCGGTGTCGGCCAGGAGGTCGCGGAAGGCGACCGGCTGGTGGTGCTGGAGGCGATGAAGATGGAACACACCATGCGCGCGGGCCGTGCGGGCGTGGTGTCCGAGGTGCTGGTGGCCCAGGGCGACCAGGTCGAGGCGGGCGCGCCGCTTGTGCTGCTGGAGGAAGAGGCGTGATCCGCCTGCACCACGTCCAGTACGGGCGCAGCTTTCGTGTCCACTGGCTGATCGAGGAGATCGGGCCAGAGCGCTTCGGTGGGCTGGAGGTGGTCGAGCACCGCATCGGCACGCTGGAGATGCGCGAAAGCGGCCTGGCGCGGGTCTCTCCGGCCATCCGCATCCCGGCGATCGAATGGAATGGCCTGGAGATGAGCGAATCCGGCGCCATCGTGGAATACCTGTCCGAGCGGCTGGCGCCGGATCTGACCCGTGCGCCGGACCACCCGGAGCGTCCCGCCTTCCTGCAATGGCTGCACTATGCCGAGACGATGGCCAGCCTGATCGAGAACCTGAACCTGCAGATGGTCTTTTTGCGACCGCCTGCGAAACCGGCGCCTGTGGTGGTCAAGCTGCATGTGGCACGCCTGCGCCAGACCCTGCGGGGGATGGAAGAGGCGCTGGGGGAGAAGGAGTGGCTTTTGCCCTCCGGGTTCTCGGCGGCGGACGTCATGATGGGGTTCAACCTTTTTGCGGCGCCTTACTACGTGGACATGGAGGAATTTCCGCGCCTTCTGGCCTACCGCGCCCGGATGGAGGCGCGTCCTGGCTATCAGCGGGCGGTTGAGCGCGAGGGGCCGCAACGGTTTTACGCGCAGGACTTCTACCCGGTGCCGGAGGCGTGAGGGGGCAATCCGATTGAGCGCCTTCGGCGCACTGGTTTTCTCGCCTTTCGCCTGCGGCGGGCGGCTCGGCGAATGGGTATTTGGACCAAGAAGAAACCCGGAGGGGGGAAGATGAGCGAGACGGTCGAGATCTTCGAGGTGGGCCCGCGTGACGGGCTGCAGAACGAAAAGCGCGAGATTCCGACTTCGGAGAAGGTGGCGTTGGTCGATCTCTTGTCCGGGGCGGGGTTTCGGCGCATTGAATGCGCCTCATTCGTGAGTCCGAAATGGGTGCCGCAGATGGCGGATTCCGGCGAGGTCCTGGCAGGGATCACACGCGCGCCGGGCGTGTCCTACGCGGCGCTGACGCCGAACCTGAAGGGGTTGGAGCGGGCTTTGGCGGCCAAGGCGGACGAGGTGGCGGTGTTCGGTGCGGCCTCGGAGGGGTTCTCCAGGGCCAATATCAACGCCAGTGTCGACGAGGGGCTGGCGCGCTTTGTGCCGGTGGCCGAGGCGGCGCGAGAGGCGGGACTGCCGGTGCGGGGCTATGTGTCCTGCGTGGTGGAATGCCCCTATGACGGCGCGGTGGCGCCCGGGGCCGTGGCCCGGGTTGTGGCGGCGCTGCGCGACATGGGCTGCTACGAGGTCTCCCTTGGCGACACCATCGGGCGGGGTGTGCCCGAGGCGGTGGACGCCATGCTGGCGGCGGTGCTGGACGAGATGCCCGCCGCGCGGCTGGCGGGGCATTTCCATGACACAGCCGGTCGGGCGCTGGAGAATATCGACGTCGCGCTGGCGCGGGGCCTGCGGGTCTTTGATGCCGCGGTCGGCGGGCTGGGCGGATGTCCCTATGCGCCGGGCGCGGCGGGCAACGTGGCGACGGAGGCGGTGCACGATCACCTGGTCGCCAAGGGCTACGTCACCGGGCTGGACCGGCCGGTGCTGGACAGGGCCGCGCAGATGGCGCGGTCCATGCGTGAGGGCTGAAATGGACAGGGAACATTGGGATGCCGCCTACGCAGAAGGCGTCGAGGGCAAGAGTTGGCACGAAGCCGTGCCCGAGGCCTCGCTGCGGATGATCGAACGGTCCGGGCTGGTGCCTGGGCGGGCGATCGACGTGGGCGGTGGCGCCTCGTCCCTGGCCGGGCATTTGCGCGGGCTGGGCTGGGATGTGACAGTCCTGGACATTTCCGCGGCAGCGCTGGAGCTGGCGCAGGCGGCGCTTGGGACGGGAGCGGCGCAGATCACCTGGGTTGCCGAGGACATCACGCGCTGGCGGGCCTCGGTGCCCTTCGATCTCTGGCATGACAGGGCGGTGTTCCATTTCCTGACGGACCTGGAGGACCAGTTGGCCTATGCGCGTGCCCTGCGCGACGGGCTGCGGCCTGGCGGTGCGGCTGTGATCGCGACCTTTGCAGAGGATGGGCCGGAGCGTTGCTCGGGCCTGCCGGTGCGGCGCTATTCGCCTGAAGGTCTGTTGGCTGCGCTGGGGCAGGGGCTGCGCCTGGAGGGCGCCGAGCGGGTCCGCCACGTCACGCCATCTGGGCAGGAACAGAAATTTCAGGTCAGCCTGCTGCGGAGGCTGCCAAAGAAGTGAGGACAAGGATGGAGTTGATCGGGGTATCGCGCGACGCGCGGGGTGTGGCGGAGATCAGCCTGCGCCGGGCGGACAAGCACAACGCGCTGTCGGCGCAGATGATGACCGAGCTGGAGGCCACAGCGCGCAGCCTTGCGGCGGACGCAGAGGTGAAGGTCGTGGTGCTGTCGGCCGAGGGGAAGTCCTTCTGCGCCGGCGGTGACCTGGCCTGGATGCGCGCGCAGTTCGAGATGGACCGGGCGACACGACGCGAGGAATCCTCGCGCATCGCCAAGGCTTTGGGCGCGCTTTATGCGCTGCCGCAGCCCCTGATCGGCAAGGTGCAGGGCAATGCCTTTGGCGGTGGGTTGGGGCTGATTTCCGTTTGCGACATCGCGTTGGCCGCCGAAGGGGTGAAATTCGGGCTGACCGAGGTCAAGCTGGGGCTGATCCCGGCCAATATCGGGCCCTACGTGATCGCCCGGCTGGGCGCTGTGAAGGCGCAGGAGATATTCATGAACGGTCGGATCTTTGGCGCCGCCGAGGCGGTGGCCCTGGGGCTGGTGAACCGGGCGGTTTCCCCGGATGACCTGGACGAGGCCGTCGCGGCAGAGGTGGCCTTGCCGCTGGCCTGTGCCCCGGGGGCGGTTCGGGATGCCAAGGCCCTGTTGCGGCGGCTGGCGGGCGAAGTCACCGAAGCCGAGGTCGAAGGGGCCATCGACGCCTTGGCCGATCGCTGGGAAACCTCTGAGGCGCAGGAGGGAATCGCGGCCTTTTTCGACAAGCGGCCCGCGCCCTGGGCGTGACCGGGGGCGGGATGCTGATCCAGATCGCCCATCTTTATGCGACGGCCTGCCTGGCGGTGGTCTTTTTCCAGTTTGCGCTGATCGGTGGGGCGCCGCTGGGGCCCTGGACGCAGGGCGGGCAGCATGAGGGGGCCTTGCCCATCTCGGGCAGGGTGATTGCGGCTTTTTCGGTACCGGTGCTGATCTTTCAGGGGCTTGCGATCCTCTCGGTGGCAGGCTTTCCGGGGCTGGACTGGCCGCGCTGGTGCGGGTGGGCGGCCCTTGGGGTCAGCACGGTCAGCGCGGTGCTGAACGGGATCACCCTCTCTGCGCGTGAACGCGCGGTCTGGTTTCCGGTCACTTTGGTGATGGCCGGACTGGCCGCCTATGTCATGATTTCTACCGCGCGCTGAACAGGCTCATCGCTGCGCGGCGAGTTCCGCCCAGCGGGTGGCGATCAGCCGGGCATAGCGCATGGGCGAGAGGCCGTAGGCGCCCACGGCGTAGCTGTCGTTGATCTCGACCACCAGCGTCCGGTCCTCGGAGGTGACCCCGAAATCCAGCGCATAGGCCGCGGGTGCGCCCGCCTGCGACTGGGCGGCCAGCGCGGCGCGGATCACCTGCGGATCGGGGAAACGCAGCGGATCGCCCCGGTAGGGCCGCAGGTCGATCAGATCCCCGTGCAGGACAAAGCCGCGATACTCGGTCACGAAATCCACCGGCTCGGCACAGATCACGGGCTCGGCGTCGGCGATATGCGCCGTCGGGATCAGGTCGGCAAAGCTGGACAGCAGCGTTCCAGTAAAGAGCTTTGGCCGGTCGGGCAGGGGCTTGACGAAGATCGCGCTGCCATTGCCCGCCAGTTGTCGCGCCTCGGCCATCGTCGCCTGCCAGATGCGCCGCCCGGCAAAGGGCATCAGCGCCTCGGGGATGCTGTCGAGATCGGGCACCGGAATGCCAAGCCGTTCCATGCCCTGCCGGGCATAGCGGATGCCGCCCACGACGATATCCCCCGGGACCAGCGCGAGGGCGTCGAAATCCCCGGGCGCGAAGAGGCGGACCTCTTCGCCAAGCTGCGCAAAGCCCACGCGGGCGATATCGCGGTTGACGCTGAAAATCGTGTCGTCGGGGGCAAGGATGTGAACGGTCATGGCACTGTCTTTCCTGTCTGTCCGAGGCAGGTAGCGCAGGCGGCCCGACATGAACATGGCGGGATTCCCGCCCCCGGCGCATGTGATCACAACACCGGGCGCGACGCTTGCGCGCGGCGTGTGCTGCCGTGCAGCATGGGATTTCCGGACATCCCATTGTCAACAAAGGAAAATCCGCCAATTTCAGGGAAAGCCTTTTGTTCGCAGGGATTTGAATGCTTGCGCCTCGTGTTGACCCTGCCAGATGGCAGCGATAAGGGACAATAAGCCAAGCGCCACAGCGCCCGATCCTTGAAGGAGCCACGTCTTGGAAGAGATGCTGCGGGAATACCTTCCCATCCTCGTCTTTCTGGCCATTGCCATCGGTCTCGGCCTTGTCCTGATCCTTGCCGCGGTGATCCTCGCCGTGCGCAACCCGGACCCGGAAAAGGTGTCGGCCTACGAATGCGGGTTCAACGCCTTCGACGATGCCCGGATGAAATTCGACGTCCGGTTCTACCTGGTCTCGATCCTCTTCATCATCTTCGATCTTGAGATCGCCTTCCTGTTTCCCTGGGCGGTGGCCTTCAAGGATGTCTCGATGGTGGGCTTCTGGTCGATGATGGTGTTCCTGGGCGTGCTGACCATCGGCTTTGCCTACGAATGGAAGAAGGGGGCACTGGAATGGGAGTGATGACCGGAGCCAATACGGCCGGAGCCGACCGCGAGGTCGCGACCCAGACCCTCAACCGCGAGCTGCAGGACAAGGGGTTCCTGCTGACCTCGACCGAGGACATCATCAACTGGGCGCGTACCGGCAGCTTGCACTGGATGACCTTCGGCCTGGCCTGCTGCGCGGTCGAGATGATGCACTCGTCGATGCCGCGTTATGACCTGGAACGGTTCGGCACCGCGCCGCGCGCCAGCCCGCGCCAGTCCGACCTGATGATCGTGGCCGGCACGCTGACCAACAAGATGGCCCCGGCGCTGCGCAAGGTTTACGACCAGATGCCGGAACCGCGCTACGTGATCTCGATGGGGTCCTGTGCCAACGGCGGCGGCTACTACCACTATTCCTACAGCGTGGTGCGCGGCTGTGACCGCGTCGTGCCGGTGGATGTCTATGTGCCCGGCTGCCCGCCGACGGCAGAGGCGCTGGTCTACGGCATCATGGCGTTGCAGAAAAAGATCCGCCGGACGGGGACATTGGTGCGATGAGCGATTTGCTGAACGAACTGGGTGGCCATATCGAGGCCAAGCGTCCCGACTGCGTGATCGGCTGGGACGTCACGCATGGCGAGCTGAACGTCGACGTGGCGCCCTCGAACATCCGCGGTTTCGTCGAGTTCCTGAAGACCGACCCGACCTGCAAGTTCTCGACCTTGGTGGACATCACGGCGGTGGACTACCCCGAGCGGCCCAAGCGGTTCGACGTGGTCTATCATTTCCTGTCGATGTACCAGAACCACCGTATCCGCCTGCGCGTGGCGATCCGTGAGGACGAGATGGTGCCGTCGATCGTGTCGGTGCACCCATCCGCCAATTGGTTCGAGCGCGAGGTCTTCGACATGTTCGGCGTGCTGTTCGCCGGCCATCCTGACCTGCGCCGCATCCTGACGGACTACGGGTTCCGCGGCTTTCCGCTGCGCAAGGATTTCCCGACCACGGGCTATACCGAGGTGCGTTACGACGAAGAGCAAAAGCGCGTCGTCTACGAACCGGTGAGCCTGGTGCAGGAATACCGCCAGTTCGATTTCATGTCGCCGTGGGAGGGGGCACAATACGTGCTGCCCGGCGATGAGAAGACGGAAGAAAAGGCATGATGGGCGGCTGGGGCTTTGGTGGCGGCGGGCTGTTGTGGCTGATTGTCATCGGCGCACTGGTGGTCGTGCCATTCTGGAAGCTCCTGCCGCGTTTTGGCATTCCCAACTGGGTGGCGATTTTCGCCATCTTCCCGCTTGTGGCGTTGATCCTGCTCTGGGTCATGGCGTTCAAGGATCAGATTGACGGAGGTCGCGCGTGATGGACGGCTCCAAAGGCTTCGAAGACGCCCTGACGGGTGAACAGAAGATCCGCAACTTCAACATCAACTTCGGGCCCCAGCACCCGGCGGCGCACGGCGTGCTGCGCCTCGTGCTGGAGCTGGACGGCGAGATCGTGGAACGCTGCGACCCGCATATCGGCCTGCTGCACCGTGGCACCGAAAAACTGATGGAAAGCAGGACATACCTGCAGAACCTGCCGTATTTCGACCGTCTCGACTACGTTGCGCCGATGAACCAGGAACACGCCTGGTGCCTGGCCATCGAAAAGCTGACCGGGGTCGAGGTGCCGCGCCGGGGTTCGCTGATCCGCGTGCTCTACTCGGAAATCGGCCGTGTCCTGAACCACCTGCTGAACGTGACCACGCAGGCCATGGACGTGGGCGCGCTGACGCCGCCGCTGTGGGGCTTCGAGGAACGCGAAAAGCTGATGGTCTTCTATGAGCGGGCCTGTGGCGCGCGCCTGCACTCGGCCTATTTCCGGCCCGGCGGCGTGCACCAGGATCTACCGCCCGCGCTGATCGACGACATCGAGACCTGGGCCAAGGAATTCCCGGCCAAGCTGCAGGACATCGACGACCTGCTGACCGAAAACCGCATCTTCAAGCAGCGCAACGCCGACATCGGCGTCGTGACCGAGGAAGAGATCAACGAATGGGGATTCTCGGGCGTCATGGTGCGTGGCTCGGGCCTTGCCTGGGACCTGCGCCGCGCGCAGCCCTACGAGTGCTATGACGAGTTCGACTTCAAGATCCCGGTCGGCAAGAACGGCGACTGCTATGACCGCTACCTCTGCCGCATGGCCGAGATGCGCGAGAGCGTGAAGATCATCCTGCAGGCCATCGAGAAGCTGCGCGCGCCCGAAGGGCAGGGCGACGTCCTGGCCCGCGGCAAGATCACCCCGCCGAAACGCGGCGAGATGAAGACCTCGATGGAAGCGCTGATCCATCACTTCAAGCTCTACACCGAGGGTTTCCACGTCCCAGAGGGCGAGGTCTACTGCGCCGTCGAGGCCCCCAAGGGAGAGTTTGGCGTCTACCTCGTGGCCGACGGGTCGAACCGGCCCTACCGCTCCAAGATCCGCGCGCCGGGTTACCTGCACCTGCAGGCGATGGACCATGTCGCCAAGGGCCACCAGCTTGCCGACGTCGCGGCGATCATCGGGACGATGGACGTCGTCTTCGGGGAGATCGACCGGTGAGAGCGCTGATCGCGCTTTGCGCGCTGGCGGCCACGCCGGCGCTCGCTCAGGATCTGCCCATCTTCCAGGAAGAGCGCGGCTATGAAATCCTGGGCGGCATCGACGATGGTCTGCTGGTCCGCAACGGCGGTCATGCGTTCTACTGTGAAGTCGACGAAGGCCCGGACGACCGTTTCCTGGTGATGGAAACCTGCCTGCCGATCCTCGGCCCCAAGGCAGCGGCATCCGCCTCCCGGGCGACGCTCTCCAGGGCGCGCGGCGAAAAGGCCTTTGTCGAGGCCATCGAGGCGCTGCCGCCCTCCGTCTTTATCCCGGCGGTGACGCAGACGATGAAGGAATTCGGCTGCGTGCTGGACATGCGCACCGGCGAGGACGCCTTTCTGGCCGTACTGGCGCGCCACGTCGCCGAAGAGGCGGTCTATGACGGCGAGATGACCGAAGGCCTGATCGACGCCATTGGCGAAGTGACCGAGGATACCGCAGAGATCATGATGGACCAGGGCCTGATCGTTCTGGACCGCGCCGCCGGCAAGGCGCATCTGGTGAATTGCCCCTGACGGGGAAAGATGGGCCGCCGCCGCGCGGCCTTTTACGAGGGACGACACGATGAAGAGATACGCTTTTGCCTTGGTCGCGACGGGACTGGTTTCGGGCTGTTTCCTGCCCGAGGGCGTCACCGAAGAAGACCTTGCGGCCTTTGATGCGGCGGTGGCCTCGATCGGTTGTGACCTCGTGAACGAAAGCGATTATCTGCCCGTGGAGCTGCAGACCGGGATGCCGCGCGAAAAGGTGGTGACCATCTCGCAGTACAAGGTCGAACAGAAACAGGCCGTGCCGCTGTCGAACGGCGGTGTGCGCCTTCAGACCGGGGCCTGCGCCCCCAAGACAGAGCCCGCGCCCGAGGCGGCAACGTGACGTGACCGGCCCCCGAGGCCGGACTGGATGCAAGATTGAAACCCGAGGCGCCGCGCCCTGGCGCCGGACGTAAGACGGAAAGCCGAAAGCCATGCTGCGCCGACTGCACCCCGAACAGCCCGATAGTTTTGCCTTTACGCCCGCCAACCTGGCCTGGGCGCGCGAGCAGATCACCAAGTATCCCGAGGGCCGCCAGGCCAGCGCGATCATACCGCTGCTGTGGCGGGCGCAGGAACAGGAAGGCTGGCTGACCCGTCCGGCGATCGAACATGTCGCCGACATGCTGGGCATGGCCTATATCCGCGCGCTCGAGGTGGCCAGCTTCTACTTCATGTTCCAGCTGCAGCCGGTCGGCTCGCTGGCGCATATCCAGATCTGCGGCACGACGTCGTGCATGATCTGCGGTGCCGAGGACCTGATCGCCGTCTGCCGCGAGAAGATCGCCGACAAGCCACACGCCTTGTCGGAGGACGGCAAGTTCAGCTGGGAAGAGGTGGAATGCCTGGGCGCCTGCACCAACGCGCCGATGGCCCAGATCGGCAAGGATTATTACGAGGACCTGACCGCCGAAAAGCTGCGCGATCTGCTCGACGCGCTAGCTCGGGGCGAAGTGCCCACGGTGGGACCGCAGAACGGCCGTTTCGCCTCGGAACCCAAGCCGGGCATCACCACGCTGACCGAATTCGTGAACGGCTCGATCAAGTTGAATGCCAGCGCGCAGCTGGCCGATGACATCGGCGACACGATCAAGCGCATCGACGGCACCGAGGTGCCGCTGGCGGCGCCCTGGAACGACCAGTCGGGCACCCGTGGCAGCCAGCCGGACGCGCCCGAGGCGCATGTCCCGGCCAAGGAGGCCCCGCAACCCGCCAAGCCCGCGCCCAAGCCGGAGAAGGTCGCCAAGGCACCCGCCGAGGTCGAGCAGGCGCTGGTCCAGCCCAGCACGCCGCTGCCGGGGCAGGACGACCTGTCCAGCCGCAAGGGCAGCTGGCGCTACGAGGCGCCCGAAGCGGAGGACCAGCCCGCGGCAGAGCCGGTCGCTCCTTCGGCAGAGGACAAGCCCGTGGGTCTTGATGCCCCTCGCGAGGGCAAGGCCGATGACCTGAAGGAAATCAAGGGCGTCGGTCCCAAGCTGGAAAAGCTGCTCAACTCGCTAGGGTTCTACCACTTCGACCAGGTTGCCGCCTGGACGGACAGGGAACTGGCCTGGGTCGATGACAACCTCGAGGGTTTCAAGGGCAGGGCGACCCGCGACGAATGGGTGGCGCAGGCCAAGGAGCTGGCGGCGCGGTCCTAAAGTCTGATAGCCCCGGACACCTTTTTTCGTGATACTCCGGTCCAGACAGGACCGGATATCGGCGACAGGGAGGAATGTCATGGGGGATCGGACTGGGCAGGGGAACTGCGGTCAGTTGAGTTGGGGATTGGCGGCTTTGGCCGCCTTTCTTGTTTTCGTATTGCTGTTGACGCTGGGCGACTGGCGCGTGATCCAGGCGGTCTTTGCAGGAGGGGCCACGCTCGTCGTGCTTGGCCTGCTGTTCTCCAAGCTGTTCTGTGCCGGCGCGGCAGAGACCCCGGCACCCGCCGCGCGGCCCGCGCCACAGCCCAAGCCCGCCCCTGCGCCGCAACCAGAGACGGCCCCCGAGCCTGAACAGGCGCCCGCCGCGGCCGAGAGCGCGGACACCGGATCGCTGGTCAAACCCAGTGGTGCCCTGCCCGGCGAGGAAGACCTTGCCAGCCGCAAGGGCAACTGGACCTACAGTGCCGACAGCACCGCCGAGGCGGATCCGGCCCCGGCAGAGGCGCCAACTCCATCGTCCGAACCGGCACCCACCCCAGCCCCTTCCGAGCAGTCAGCTGCACCGCTGGTGAAGACAGGGACGGTGCTGGCTGGCGAGGCGGAACTGGCCTCGCGCAAGGGCAGCTGGACGTACACGCCCGGCGACTGATCCCAAGGGAATTGCTGGTCACAGAGTGGTCAAACCGGCGGTCGCGGCCCCTGAAAAGGGGCTGCGACAACGCCATGTCTTGCGTGCCGCGGCGCAGTATGTCAGGCGTGGCACCGGCACTGTTGGGGAGGAACGGCGCTAAGACACGCGCAGGATGCTGCGCCCGTTTAGTGGAGCGAGAACGTGACCATGACGACCCCGATCTTTTCGATGACACCCGACTTTACCCCGCTGATGCGCATGATGCAGTTGCAGACTCGTTTTGCGATGGAAGCCAGCCAGGGGATGATGAAACTGGCCATGATGCCCTGGACCGGAATGCCGGCGGGCTTCGGCTCGATCTGCACGCCGATGGGTGGCGTGACGGTCGCAGCCTCGGTGACGACCACCGAAGAGGCTGCCCCGGTTGACGACGTGGCGGAAACCGTCGTGGTCGAGGCCACGGCAGAGCCGGTGGCTGAGCCCGAGGTGACTATCGAGGAACCCGTGGCAGAAACCGTTGCGGAACCTGTGGTGGAACTGGCTCCGGCCCCCGAGGCTGCCCCCGAGAAAGCCGAGACCGCGCCTGAGGCCGCACCCACTGTCGCGCCCGCGCCGGAAACGGAGGCCGCCGCAGAACCTGCGATGGTCAAACCCGCCGCGTTGAAGGCGCCAAAGGGCGAAGCGGACGACCTAACCGTCCTGAACGGGGTCGGCCCCAAGCTGGCCGAGGCGCTGAACGCCGAAGGCATCTATCATTTCTCACAGATCGCCGGCTGGACCGAGGAAAACGTCGCCTGGGTCGACGAGAACCTGGCCGGTGTGCGCGGCCGGGCCTCGCGCAATGGCTGGGTGGCGCAGGCCGCCGAACTTGTGAAATAAGGCACGGGCGGCAATGGCCGGGAACCAAGACTACAACCGGAGAGGCCGCGCGATTGCGCTGGTGATCGTCGGGACGGCTCTCGGCTGGGTCGCGGCCAATGTGATCGGCGCGGCGGTGGACCTGAGCCACCGCTGGCGCGCGCTTTTCGACCTTGCTGCAATTGGTGGCTTTGTCTGGGCGCTGTGGATGTTATACGGGCTCTGGCGGGAGCGCCAGGAACACAAGGATTGAGAGATGCTAGCTGACCAGGACCGGATCTTTACCAACCTCTACGGCATGCATGACCGCACCCTCGATGGCGCGAAAAAGCGTGGCCACTGGGACGGGACAAAGGATCTGATCGCCAAGGGGCGCGACTGGATCATCGAGGAGATGAAGGCCTCGGGCCTGCGCGGTCGCGGTGGCGCCGGTTTCCCGACCGGCCTGAAATGGTCTTTCATGCCCAAGGAATCGGATGGGCGTCCGGCCTACCTGGTGGTCAATGCCGACGAGTCCGAGCCGGGCACCTGCAAGGACCGCGAGATCATGCGCCACGATCCGCATACGCTGATCGAAGGCTGCCTGATCGCCAGCTTCGCCATGCAGGCCCACGCCTGCTACATCTACATCCGCGGCGAATACATCCGCGAGCGTGAGGCTCTGCAGGCCGCCATTGACGAGGCCTATGACGCGGGTCTTCTGGGCAAGAACGCCGCCGGATCGGGCTGGGATTTCGAACTTTTCCTGCATCACGGTGCGGGCGCTTACATCTGCGGCGAGGAAACCGCGCTGCTGGAAAGCCTTGAAGGCAAGAAGGGCATGCCCCGGATGAAGCCGCCGTTCCCGGCGGGCGCGGGCCTGTATGGCTGCCCGACCACGGTGAACAACGTCGAATCCATCGCGGTCGTGCCGACGATCCTGCGCCGTGGCGCGGAGTGGTTCTCGTCCTTCGGGCGTGACAACAACAAGGGCACCAAGCTGTTCGCGGTGTCCGGTCACGTCAACAACCCCTGCGTCGTCGAAGAGGCCATGTCGATCAGCTTCGAGGAGTTGATCGAAAAGCACTGCGGTGGCATTCGCGGCGGTTGGGACAACCTCAAGGCGGTGATCCCCGGCGGGTCCTCGGTGCCTTGTGTGCGCGGCGAAAAGATGCGCGACGCGATCATGGACTTCGACTACCTGCGCGGCGAGCTGGGCTCGGGCCTGGGCACGGCGGCGGTGATCGTGATGGACAAGGACACCGACATCATCAAGGCGATCTGGCGCCTGGCCAAGTTCTACAAGCACGAAAGCTGTGGCCAGTGCACCCCGTGCCGCGAAGGCACCGGCTGGATGATGCGCGTGATGGATCGCCTGGTAAAGGGCGAGGCCGACGAGGAAGAGATCGACATGCTCTGGGATGTGACCAAGCAGGTCGAGGGCCACACGATCTGCGCGCTCGGCGACGCGGCGGCCTGGCCGATCCAGGGCCTGATCCGCAACTTCCGCGACGAGATCGAGGACCGCATCAAGGCGCAGAAGACCGGACGTCTCAGCGCCGTCGCCGCGGAATAATCGTGGTCTTCTCGGATGTTATCAGGGCCTCCTGCCAAATGGCGGGAGGCTTTCTGCTTTTGGCGTCAACCGCGCTGGCACAGGGCAAGATGCCCTATGAAATCAGTGATGAGGTGATCTACAACGGGCGATCCTTCGACGTGTGGTTTGGCCTCTACGAGACCGAGACGGTGCGTGACGCGCCGGACACGGGGCTGCCGCAAAAGGAATGGATCGAGCAGAGCCGCCTTGTTGTGCGCACCAACCAGGACCCCCAGATCGGTCCGGGCGATAAGGTGCTGGCGCGCAAGGTCGGCATCGCCTTTTGCAGGCACTACGGGCTGACAGTCCGATCTGCGCCCGGGGACGCACATGAGTGGCAGGGCGAGTGGTCCTTTGTCGACCTGTGCTGGAAAGACGGCTGGTGACCGGCTGGCACCTGGCCGAGTTCAACATTGGCATCCTGCGACACGACTGGGAAGATCCGCGCATCGCCGAATTTCGTGACAACCTGGACAGGGTCTTTGCCGTCGCGGAACGCAGCCCCGGTTATGTCTGGCACATGGCCGAAGCCGAGATGGATGCGGCGCAGACCGATCCGGGTGGTCCGCTTGGCGGCAATCACCGGACCGCGTCGACCTTGTCGGTCTGGCGCGACCTGCCGAGCCTCGAACATTTCGTCTGGCAGACCGTGCACCGGCGGTTCTACGACCGGCGCGCGGAATGGTTCGATGCCGCGGGGCAGGGGCTGCGGCTGGTGATGTGGTGGGTACCCGAAGGCCACCGGCCCGGGATCGCGGAAGCGGCCGACAAGCTGCAGCAGTTGGCAAGAACAGGAGAGAGCGACGCGGCCTTCGGCTGGACCCATGCCCGGGCGCGATGGGGCGCATCGGGATAATTCATTGGGCGTGGGAGGGGCCGCGCGCTACAGCTTGCGGGCCGATTGGCCGACTTGATTTCAGAAAGGACATCACATACACTTGGCGGAATTGAACATCGGGCGCCTTCTGGCCCCCACGGACGACCCGCGCGTGGCGGAATTCATGGACAACCTCGACCGGATCAACGGGCTGGGCAAGCGGATGCCGGGCTTTGTCTGGATGATGGAAGGCTCGGGCGAGCCGGGCACAGGAAACACCGAGGCCAAGATCGACGGCGACCCGCAGTTCGTGTCCAACCTGACGGTATGGGAGGACGTGGAAAGCCTGGAACGCTTTGTCTGGGGCACCATCCACAAGCAGTTCTACGACCGCCGCACCGAGTGGTTCGAGATCATGGGCGACCAGCATTTCGTCATGTGGTGGGTGCCCGAGGGACATCAGCCGACGCTGGACGAAGCGCTGGAACGACTGGAGATGCGCAAGACGCAGGGCGACACCGATGCGGCCTTTGGCTGGTCCTACTTGCCGCAGGCGCAGATGTGGCGTGCAAGGCACTGTACGCCCGAGACCGTGTGACGCCAGTTGTGCCTTGCCCTCTTTTGCTCCGGTTGCCGTCATCGTGGCAGGCCGTCGCCCACGGGGCGGGGCGCCCGCTCCTTGACCTCTTGCCCTACAGGCGCGACAGTGCGCGGCACGCGCGGGCCGTGTTTGGCAAGTGCGCGAGGCGAGCAGAAAAGACACGGGTTGGAATGATGAAACGGATTTTGGGAACGGCGGTGCTGATCGCGGCGCTGGCGCCCGTGGCGCAGGCGGAAACCGTCCGCTCCAAGAACTTCGTGGGCGATATTCAGCGCCGCGCGGTGACGATGCAGGCCCGTGACGGATCGGGCTCTGCCCAGGCGCTGCAGGCCTATGTCAGCGTGACCACGGTGGCCGGGGTGGTTCCCGCGCAGGCACAGATCCAGGCCGCCGGAGCTTTTGCCGCCAAGGCCGGGTGTCGCGATGCACGCGCCCTGACCACGATTCTGGCCGGGGTGACGGCCAAGGCAGCCGAGTTCGAGGTACTGTGCCGGGGAGGCCAATAAGATGATGACTCGCGTGTTGTGCATTCTGGCCCTCGCGGCCACGCTCGGGGGCTGCGGTCGCGCCGGGATCTTCAAGTCGGACCAGCCGATGTTCGACGGTCAGCGCTTTCGCACGGTGGTAAAGACCGAACGCAAGAACCGGCAGGTCTTTGCCGTGACGGTTCACCAGGTATCGAAATCGGTGGAGGGCGCGCGCGCTGCGGCAGATTACAAGGCGAAGCAGCACTGTATCCAGTATTTCGGCACCTCCGAGATCGACTGGACCGTTGCGCCGGATGCCGACGGGCAGAGCCTGCGCATCGTGGACAACACCCTGACTTTCCGGGGGAGCTGTCACGACGAGGCGGCCTGAGGCGCGCAAGGGGGCGCCGGATGCGTGGATCCTTGCCGAAACAGAGGCCTGCGGGGGCCGGATATTGAATATCCGCCCCCTCTGCCCCCACCTCAAGGGCACCAGTCTGAAAACGGAGAGCCGCGTATGCGCCTGATTCTCACTTCCATCGTCTGCATGACCCTGGCCCTGCCGGCCGTGGCCAAGCCGCCCCTGCGCGAGGTCAGCGAAATTGACGACGGACTGATGGCGATCGCGATCGCGGACGAGATCCGCAAGAATTGCGACGACCTGCAGCCGCGCATGGTGCGGGCGTATCGCCAGATCAAGGCGCTTGAGAAACGCGCCAAGGCCCTGGGCTACTCCGAGACCGAGATCGACGACTATGTGAAGTCCGACAAGGAAAAGAAACGGATGCGCGGCAAGGCCGAGACCTGGCTGGCCTCAAAGGGGGTCAATCCCAAGGACACGCGCGCCCTGTGCAAGTTCGGTCGGGACGACATTTCGCGCGGCGGGCCTGTCGGTTACTTCCTGCGCTGAGTCGCGTCCAGGTCGCTAACAGGCGGTACATATTCAATTTTTGTGATCACAATGGCGCGGTGTGCGGGGAAAACTCGTGCGCCGCGTCGTTTTTTCCTGCCTTTTCGCTGCACCTGCATCTGGTAACGTCCGGCGGACCACGATAGAACCCCGAGGACTGCGGCCTGCCTGCCAGCGGGCGCTGCCAGCCGAAGAACGGGAGAGGCTCAGGCATGTCCGATACGCGAAAGATCATCATCGACGGGCAGGAGATCGAGGTGGACGGGGCCATGACCCTGATCCAGGCCTGTGAAGAGGCCGGGATCGAAGTTCCTCGCTTCTGCTACCACGAACGTCTGTCGATTGCCGGCAACTGCCGCATGTGCCTTGTCGAGGTCGTGGGTGGCCCGCCCAAGCCCGCCGCCTCCTGCGCGATGCAGGTGCGTGACATGCGCCCGGGCCGCAACGGTGAACCGCCGGAGATCAAGACAAACTCGCCGATGGTCAAGAAGGCCCGCGAAGGGGTGATGGAGTTCCTGCTCATCAACCACCCGCTGGATTGTCCGATCTGCGACCAGGGCGGCGAATGCGACCTGCAGGACCAGGCGATGGCTTACGGCGTCGATTTCAGCCGGTTCCGCGAGGCCAAGCGCGCGGTGGACGATCTGGACCTGGGTCCGCTGGTCGAAACCCACATGACGCGCTGCATTTCCTGCACCCGCTGCGTGCGCTTCACGACAGAGGTCGCGGGCATCACCCAGATGGGTCAGACCGGCCGGGGAGAGGATGCGGAGATCACCTCGTACCTGAACGAGACGCTCGATTCGAACCTGCAAGGCAACATCATCGACCTGTGCCCGGTGGGCGCGCTGGTGTCGAAGCCCTACGCCTTTACCGCGCGTCCCTGGGAGCTGACCAAGACAGAGACCATCGACGTGATGGATGCGCTTGGGTCCAGCATCCGGGTCGATACCAAGGGCCGAGAAGTCATGCGGATCCTGCCACGCAACCACGACGGCGTGAACGAGGAATGGATTTCCGACAAGACGCGCTTTGTCTGGGACGGGCTGCGCCGCCAGCGTCTGGATCGCCCCTATGTGCGCGAAAACGGCAAACTGCGTCCCGCAAGCTGGCCCGAGGCGCTGGGGGTTGCTGCCAAGGCGATCAAGGGCGCCGAAAAACTGGCCGGGATCGTCGGCGATCTTGCCCCGGTCGAGGCGATCTTCTCGCTGAAAACGCTGGTCGAAGGGCAGGGCGGTGCCGTCGAAAGCCGGACTGACGGGGCCAAGCTGCCCGGCGGCAACCGTTCCGGCTATGTCGGCAATGTCGCCATCGAAGAGATCGACACGGCAGCTGAGATCATCCTGGTCGGTACCAACCCGCGCGACGAGGCGCCGGTGCTGAACGCCCGTATCCGCAAGGCCTGGGCCAATGGTGCCAAGGTCAAGCGCGTCGGCCCCGCGGTCGACCTGACCTATGACGTCGAGGACTGCGGCACGGGTCGAGATGCACTGTCCCGGCTGACGGCCGGTGACGATGCCATCGTGATCGTCGGGCAGGGCGCCCTGAATGAGGCGGACGGCGCCGCGGTGCTGGGCGCCTGCATGGCGCTGTCGGGCCGGATGCTGGTCCTGCATACGGCCGCCAGCCGCGTAGGCGCGCTGGACGTGGGCGCGGTGAACGACAATGGCATGGAGGCGGTTCAGTCCGCTGACGTGATCTACAATCTCGGCGCGGACGAGGTCGAGATCGGCGAAGGCGCTTTCGTGATCTACCAGGGCTCGCACGGCGACCGGGGCGCACATCGCGCCGACGTGATCCTGCCGGCTGCTGCCTACACCGAGGAACAGGGCCTTTTCGTCAACACCGAGGGCCGCCCCCAGATCGCGCTGCGTAGCGGGTTCGCCCCGGGCGAGGCCAAGGAAAACTGGGCCATCCTGCGGGCGCTCTCTGCCGAGGTCGGCGCGCAACTGCCCTGGGACAGCCTTGCACAACTGCGCCAGGCTCTGGTCAAGGATGTGCCGCACCTGCAGCAGATCGACGACGTGCCGGAAAACGAGTGGCAGCCGCTGGACGCGGGCAAGCTGGGAGAAGCCGATTTCCGGTACGCGGTGCGCGACTTCTACCTGACCAATCCGATTGCCCGCGCCTCCGAGCTGATGGCGGAACTGTCGAAACAGGCGCGCGACCGCGCCGCGGCGCCGCTGGCGGCGCAATAACTTGCGCGGACTGGCGATCATAACACTTCTGGTGATTGCCACCGGGCTGTCGGCCTGCACCGAAGAGGCCGCCTCCGACGCGCCTTTCACGCCCAGCTATACCGGGATCGAAACCCGGCTTCTGGACGGCGACCTGGTGCAGTTCGAGGTCGAGATGCGCGGCGCCCGCGACGAGGGCGACGTGAAGGATTATGCCGAATGCGCAGCCGCGCAATACGCGATGATCCGGGGTTACGGTTTTGCGCGTCATTTGCGCACGACCGTTTACGAAGAGGGTGGCCTATGGCGTGGAGATGCGGTTTACACCATCTCGGCAGCGCTGCCCCCAGGGCTCAAGACCATCGACGCCGAAGTGGCGGCGCTGGCCTGTGCCGAGAACGGAATACCGATGGTGTGAGGACCTGATGGAAAACTTCTTCGCCACGCCTCTGGGCACCTTTGTCATCATCTTCGCGCAATGCCTTGCGGTGCTGGGCTTCGTGATGGTGTCGCTGCTCTTCCTCGTCTACGGCGACCGCAAGATCTGGGCCGCGGTCCAGATGCGGCGCGGTCCGAACGTGGTGGGCATCTACGGCCTGCTGCAGACTGTGGCCGACGCGCTGAAATACGTCGTCAAGGAAGTGGTGATCCCGGCGGGGTCGGACCGAACGGTCTTCATGCTGGCGCCGCTGACCAGTTTCGTGCTGGCGATGATCGCCTGGGCGGTGATCCCCTTCGGTGACACCTGGGTTCTGTCCGACATCAACGTGGCGATTCTCTATGTCTTCGCGGTCTCCTCGCTCGAGGTTTACGGCGTGATCATGGGGGGCTGGGCCTCGAACTCGAAATACCCCTTCCTCGGGTCGCTGCGCTCGGCGGCACAGATGATCTCCTACGAGGTCTCCATCGGCCTGATCATCATCGGTGTCATCATCTCGACTGGATCGATGAACTTCGGTGACATCGTGGACGCGCAGGACGGCGCTTATGGTTTCTTCAGCTGGTACTGGCTGCCGCATTTCCCGATGGTCTTCCTGTTCTTCATCTCGGCCCTGGCCGAGACCAACCGCCCGCCCTTCGACCTGCCGGAAGCGGAATCGGAACTGGTGGCCGGTTACCAGGTGGAATATTCGGCAACCCCCTTCCTGCTGTTCATGGCCGGTGAATACATCGCCATCTTCCTGATGTGTGCGCTGACCACGCTGCTGTTCTTCGGCGGCTGGCTGTCGCCGATCCCGGGTCTGCCGGACGGGGCACTGTGGATGGTCGGCAAGATGGCGTTCTTCTTCTTCATCTTCGCGATGGTGAAGGCGATCACGCCGCGTTACCGCTACGACCAGTTGATGCGCCTTGGCTGGAAGGTCTTCCTGCCGTTCTCGTTGGTCTGGGTGGTCTTCGTCTCCTTCGCCGCGAAATTCGGCTGGTTCTTCGACGGCTATGCCCGCTGGGTGACCGGGGGCTGAATTGGTGACGTTTCGGAAACATATCGTTTCGGACAGCCAGCTGAGGGGAGGGCGCCATGTCTGACCTCAAGAGCGCGATCCTGGATGCAAAATACATCGACATGATCGACCTCGGTGATTTCGTCGTCCGCGACACCGGGCTGCCGGACGTGGACAGCGACGGCAATCTGATGCCGCAGGCCACGGAAATTGCCGCCGCGATCTTTCGCTGGGCGGCGGACATGCAGGCGGCCGAGGCCGCGCGCGCCGAACAGGCCGATCCGGCGCCGGAGACATCCGGCCCCGAGGCAGCCAAGGAATACGATGAGCAGGGCGATCCGCGGACGGATGCGCCCACGGCCGAAAAGCTGGAGGCCGAATTGCACAAGCTGGCACAGGAGCAAGGATAGAATGGCGACCATCGACTACGGCCGGGCCGCGAAATACTTTCTGCTCGCGGATTTCGTGAAGGGGTTTCAGCTGGGCCTGAAGTACTTCTTCGCGCCCAAGGCCACGGTGAACTACCCGCACGAGAAAGGCCCGCTGAGCCCCAGGTTCCGCGGCGAACACGCGCTGCGCCGCTATCCCAACGGCGAGGAACGCTGCATCGCCTGCAAGCTCTGCGAGGCGATCTGCCCGGCGCAGGCCATCACCATCGACGCCGAGCCGCGTGACGACGGCAGCCGCCGTACCACGCGCTACGACATCGACATGACGAAATGCATCTACTGCGGCTTCTGTCAGGAAGCCTGCCCGGTGGATGCGATCGTCGAAGGCCCGAACTTCGAGTTCTCGACCGAAACCCGCGAAGAACTCTACTACGACAAGGCCAAGCTGCTGGAAAACGGCGAACGCTGGGAAGCCGAAATTGCCCGCAACCTCGAACTGGACGCCCCGTACCGCTGACCCGAAATGATCAAAGCCGCCGCCATCATACTGATCCTTGCCGCCCCGGCCACGGGCGCCCAGACGATTGTCGAGGGCGGTCCGGAATGGCTGGACAAGCGCGCCGAGGTCTTTTCCTCGGTCTGCATGGCCGCGGCTCCGGATTTTGCGGCCTTTGACGCAAAGGCAGAGGCGGCCGGCCTGGAACGGATAGAGCAGGGTTGGCACCTGCCGCCCGAGGCATTTCTCAGCCTTCGCGCGCACGACGGGTTCTGCAGTTGCTTCATGACCGTGGGGGCGCCGGACCAGACCGAAATGGTCGGGGCCATCTTTGGCCGCCTGATGCAGGACTGGGGGGCGTCTTTTACCGGCAAGGCTGAAGGGCTGGCCAATGTCGCGCCATTCCAGCGGGATGGGATCGAGGCGGTTTCGATCCTCGAACCGCGCAAGATTGACGGCCAGAACTGGCTGTCCGCGCGGGTCACGGTCTTTGGTGCCTGTCCCGACGGGGAGGGCGGCCAATGAGCAAGACGCACACGCGCCTCGACGGTTTTCTGAAGGCCGCTGAACACAAGGCGCAAGCCCTGTCCGACTGGTCGGATCGCGCCACAGCCATGGTCGATATACTGAGCCGGCGGATCGACAACACTGTCGATGCGGCACTGGCCGCCAAGGAGGGCCGGACATGAGCGAGAACAAGACCCCCTTCGAGCTGATGATGGCCCAGGCCCAGGAAATGGCCAAGGCCTTCAATCCGGCCATGAGCAGTTTTGACCCCAAGGGCTTTGAAAAGCTCTGGCCGACCATGTCCAAGGACGCGATGGAGATGTGGTTCGGCAAGGGTATTTCCAAGCAGGGGCTGGACGCCAAGACGCGCCTGCTGCTGACCCTGTCGGGGCTGACCATGCAGGGCGCGCAGGCCGAAACACCGTTCCGTCTGACCGTGCGCCACGCGCTCGAGGCAGGCGCGACCTCTGAAGAAATCGCCGAGACCATTGGACATATGTCGATGTTCGCAGGCATTCCGGCGATGACCCGCGCAATGGAACTTGCGCGCGAAGTCATCAATGAAAACAAGGATGACGAGACATGATGGTCTTTGCCTTCTACCTCTTCGCACTCGGCGCCATCGCGGGCGGGTTGTTCACCGTGGTCAGCCGCAACCCGGTGCACTCGGTGCTCTGGCTGATCCTGGCCTTCCTGTCGTCTGCGGGGCTCTTCGTGCTGATGGGCGCGGAATTCGTCGCCATGCTGCTGGTCATCGTCTACGTCGGCGCGGTCGCGGTGCTGTTCCTGTTCGTCGTCATGATGCTGGATGTCGATTTCGCCGAGCTGAAGGCGGAAATGGCGCGTTATATGCCGCTGGCCCTGCTGATCGGGCTGGTGATCCTGATGCAGCTGGCGATGGCCTTTGGCGCCTGGCAGGCCTCGGACATGGCGGCGGGCCAACTGGCCCAGCCGACGCCCGAGGGCATGCACAACACCCAGGCGCTTGGGATGATCCTCTATGACGAGTACTTCCTGCTGTTCCAGCTGGCCGGCCTGATCCTGCTGGTCGCCATGATCGGTGCCATCGTGCTGACGCTGCGCCACCGCCAGGACGTCAAGCGCCAGGACATCCTGGCCCAGATGTACCGCGATCCGGCCAAGGCGATGGAGCTGAAGGACGTGAAACCGGGGCAGGGGCTTTGAGCGGGTTCTGGGACGTGGTCCTGTCCCCGACGGGACTGGTTCTCTACGCCGGGTTCTGGGCCTTCAAGATCGTGGCCGGTGCCTGGGTCCTGCGGCGGGCCATGCTGCTGCTTCCGGTGCGGGCGCAGGTCTGGACAGAGGACCGGCTGGCCCGGCTGAAACTGCGGGGCCGCCGCCGCCCTTTGGGATGACCCGCCCGGCGCGGGAGAGACAGACAAGAGGTCCCGGATCAGGTCCGGGACGGGGG